>JAFYOZ010000032.1 GCA_017547705.1 Oscillospiraceae bacterium | reverse complement strand
TTTTGCTTTGATGTCAGCTTTGAGTTCATCGATGGTATCGAATTCGCTTACGTCTTTTGCAAAATCGTCATCAGCAACGGGCATTTCTTTTGCTTTGATGCTGTGGAGTTTGCATTTGAATACTACGGGAGCACCTTTAAGCTCTTCTGCGGGATAATCTTCCGGGAAAGAAACATTAACATCAAATTCTTCGCCAACGTTATGGCCGCAAACCTGATCTTCGAAACCGGGGATGAACTGGCCGGAACCGAGTTCAAGAGGGAAATGCTCGCCTTTGCCGCCTTCGAAGGGAACGCCGTCTTTGAATCCTTCGTAGTCGATTTCAGCCTGGTCGCCGTTCTGTGCGGGTCTGTCTTCAACTTCGATGATTCTTGCGTTTCTTTCGAGCATTACTGCGAGTTCGCCTTCAACCTGGGAATCAGCAACTTCGGTTACAATTTTTTCTGCTTTGATACCTTTATATTTCTTTACAGAAACTTCGGGTTTAACGGTTACGGTTGCGGTAAGGGTGTAACCTTCTTCAGAGCAATCGACAAGAGCGATTTCTGCACGGTCAACGGGAATGATTTTTGCTTCTGCAACAGCCATATCATATGCAACGCCGTAGGTTTCGTTTACTGCGTCCTGATAGAAGAACTCTCTGCCATAGGTTTTTTCGATGAGAGCTTTGGGAGCTTTACCTTTACGGAAGCCGTGAACGGTAAGATTTTTACCTTTTTCTCTAATTGCTGCATCAACAGCACGTCCGAACTCTTCTGCGGTTACAGCGATGGTAAGCTTAACCTCATTAGTGCCGGTTTTTTCAATCTGTCTAAGTTCCATTGTGATGTTTCCTCCTGATAGATACATTTTCACTAACTGATTCAGTATATCACAGTCTAATCATAAAATCAATTATTTTATATAAAAATATTATATATTTTTTATTGAATTTTCCAAAATTTAAAGCCAAGATGGTCAGCAGAAATCAGCTTAAAATCAATTCCCATGTAATTTCCTTCGTTAGCAAGACTTCTTGATGCTCCGTGAAGATGTCCGTAATAAACACGCTTAACATCATGCTCCTTGAGCACCGAAATTATATTCGGCACCATTTCATTCGCATACACCGGAGGGTAATGAAGAAAAACGATTTTCTCCGCATCCGGAAATCTTTCCGAATCTTTAAGAGAAAGTTCCAGCCTTTGAGCCTCTCTTGCGGAAATTTTATGGTCATGTTCCTCGTTGGGCATAAAAACCCAACCCCTTGTTCCACAAAGTGCAAGACCTTCTGCAAATACCGAGTTATTATGGAGAATTTCTATTGTTGTTATTCCGTTTTCCTTAAAAAACTTTTCTGCTTTGCTTCTGGTGCTCCACCAATAATCGTGGTTACCCTTCATAACGATTTTTCTTCCCGGAAGAGCATCCACAAATTTAAAATCCGGAAGCGCTTCATTAAAACCGAGTCCCCATGAAAAATCTCCGGGAATCACAATCGTATCTTCCGGTTTTATCTGTTCTTTCCAGCTTGCTTCGATTTTATGGACATAATCTTTCCAGCCAAAAAAGTTATCCATCGGCTTATCTGTTCCGAAAGAAAGATGAAGATCTGCCATTACCCAAACCGACATCAGCTTTCACCTCCAACGGTGCTCAAAACAAAATCCGCCATATCTTCCCTGTTGCAAAAACCTGTGAAACGAGGTTCTTTTTCAGAAAGTTCTCTAAGCTGTTTAGGCATGGAAAGCCCGGAAATATTTTCGATTTCTTTCGCTGCATCAAAATCGTCATCCAAAGATCTTCCGCTGATGGATTTGAGCACGGCTCTCGGGAATTTATATGGACTTGCAGTAGAAGCGATAATGGTCTTTGTATTATCCCCTGTTGCTTCTCTATATTTTTCATATACTTCAACCGCAACAGCAGTATGGGTATCGCAAAGATATGAATATTTATCAAAGAGCCATTTTATGCGTTTTTCTGCTCCTTCATCGTCAGTAAATCCGGCGGAAAAATGTTCTTTTATTTTATTAAGCATCTCATCCGGAACAGAATATTCTCCGTGCTCACGGAGGGATTGCATAACCGATTTAACGTATCCGTCATCCTTTTCACAAAGCTCAAAAATAAGTCTTTCAAGGTTGCTGGATACAAGAATATCCATAGAAGGAGATTCCGTCATATAGAATTTTCTGTTAACGCTATATACTCCCGTGCTCAAAAAATCCGTGAGCACGTTGTTTGCATTAGATGCGCAAATAAGTTTTCCAAACGGAACGCCCATCATTTTTGCATAGTACGCCGCAAGAATATTTCCAAAGTTTCCGGTTGGAACCGTTACGTTAACAACATCGCCCTCAGAAATTTCTTCGGACTCAATAAGATCCGCATAGGCGGAAATATAATAAACGATCTGGGGCAAAAGTCTGCCGACATTTATGGAGTTTGCGCTGGAAAAACGCTTTCCGTTTTCGGAAAGTTTTTCGCGGATTTTTTCATCGGTAAAAATTGTTTTTACTGCGGTCTGTGTATCGTCAAAATTTCCGATAACTCCGCATACGCAGACGTTTTCTCCGCTTTGAGTCTGCATCTGAAGCTGCTGAATTTTTGAAACACCGTCTTTGGGATAAAATACTATTATCTCCGTTCCGGAAACATTGCAAAATCCTTCAAGGGCGGCTTTTCCGGTATCGCCTGAAGTTGCTGTAAGAATTACTGTTTTCTTTCCGTCCCCTGCTTTTTCCGCAGATTTTACAAGAAAATGCGGAAGTATTTGAAGAGCCATATCTTTAAATGCACAGGTTGGGCCATGCCAAAGTTCGAGCATATATACGTTTTCTCCAAGTTTTACCATCGGAGCAGGAGTATCCCCATTAAAACGCTCTGTATATGCTTTTTCTGCACATTCCAGCAATTCATCCTCAGAAAAATCCGTCATATATTTTGAAAAAATGCGTTTTGCTCTTTCGCAGTAGCTAAGTTTTGCAAGCTCGGAAAGTTCTCCTTTTTCGAGCACCGGAACTTCCACCGGCACAAAAAGACCTCCATCATCAGAAAGTCCTCTGATTATTGTTTCTGCGCTATCAAGACGCAAATCTTTGTTTCTAGTGCTTTGGAATTTCACCTTTTCACCTCATTCTTTCCGCAAAAAAGTCATATGCGTTTTTCCAGAATATTTTTTCTGCAAGTTCTGTTCCAAATTCCTTTTCAACCAAATCAAAAAGTTTTGGAACATCGTTCATCTTTTTAATACCTTCCACAACGTCACAGCCGTCATAATCGCTTCCCATTGCGACGGTATTTTCTCCTCCGAGGAGAAGCATTTTTTCAATATGTTTTATAATATCATCGATATTTGCGCTGTTTTCGTCTGGATTCAAAAAGGCTTTATAAAAATTGATTCCAACAATGCCTTTTCTTCTGACTATTTCCTTAAAATATTCATCCTGAAGATTTCTTCTGTGCTCACAGACAGAACGAAGATTGCTGTGGCTTGCAGCAAAAGCGCAATCAACATTTTTGAGCACGTCTTCAAATCCCGCATCCGAAAGATGAGAAACATCGATCACCATTCCGATGCGCTCCATCTCTTTTATCACTTCGATACCGAAGGGTTTTAGATGAAATCCCTGCTCAACAGAACCTTTTCCGATTTCGTTTTCTCCATTCCAAGTAAGGGTCATCATTCGAACGCCGTCATTATAAAGATTATCCAATCTTTCGATTTTTCCGGAAAGAACTCTTCCGCCCTCAACCGTAAGAATTGCCGCGGTTTTTCCCGAAGCTGTAATTCTGTCAATATCCAAAGCCGTTTTTGCATGCTCAAAATATTCAGAAAGCTCCGAAAGCTGGTCTTTAAAATAATGCTTCGACATTGTGTAATAATTAAAAGCATCTTCGCCTTTTATGGTATCCGGGCAATATATTGCAAAACATTGGCAATGTCTTTTTATTTCTTCATTTCTTGGAAAAGAAATATCAAGCCATGAACATTTCAAATCCGCACTATGCTGCATTGCTGTTGTAAGAGTATCACAATGAAGGTCAAAAAAATCCATGAACAGCCTCCGTTCCGAACGCATTTTTTATGTGCTTAAACCTTTTTATCTCAAGGTCATATTTTCCGTATATAATTTCAAACACATCGAAGCGAGGCTGACCATTAAGCCCTTTTTGAAGCTTGTAAAGCATAGCCGCTTTACAGATTTTTTGACGTTTTGAACGGGTTACAGCCTCTCGCGGAGCATACATACAGTCGTCTGCTCGGGATTTTACTTCAATAAAAGCTATGTATTTTCCATCTTTTGCTATTATATCAATTTCTCCCATGCGGGTATTAAAATTTCGCTCTATTATCTCATAACCGTTTCCCTCGAGATATTTTGCAGCAAAATCTTCACCCATATCTCCACGTCTGCGTTTTTCGGTAATCAAAAAATCACCCTCAGTGCATCTTTTTAAGGAATGTAAGTCTATGAATTTCGCTTGGGCCAAACTCTCTTATTTTTTCATAATGGAGTTTTGTTCCGTATCCTTTGTGTTTAGCAAAACAATATTCCGGATATTTTTCATCCATTTCGAGCATAAATCTGTCCCTGCTAACTTTTGCAAGGATGGAAGCAGCCGCAATACTTGCGGAAGTTGCATCGCCTTTAATAACAAATTCAGTCGGAATTTCCATATTTTTCGGAACACGGTTTCCGTCGATATATACGTGTTCCGGTTTGATGCTCAAATTTTCGACTGCCGTTCTCATTGCGAGCATGGTTGCCTCAAGAATATTGATTTCGTCGATCTTTTTTTCGTCAACGCTCTGTATGGAATATGCGAGTGCGTGCTCAATAATTTCATCAAAAAGCTTATCTCGCTTTTTTTCGGTAAGCTTTTTGCTGTCATTAAGCCCTTCTATCTCAAAATCCTCCGGAAGAATTACCGCCGCAGCAAAAACAGGCCCAGCAAGAGGACCTCTTCCTGCTTCGTCAACTCCGCAGATATATTTTATTCCAAGTTCATCACGTTTTGCGTGCTCAAATTCATATAAGTTCATTGGGTCTCTCCAAAGTGATTCTTCCGATTTTTCCGCCGCGGAATTCATCAAGAATCATAGCTGCTGCGCGTTCTGTATCAACTTCTCCGCCGGAAATTTTCATACCGCGTTTTGAACCGATAAGTTCAAGAAGATCATACGGTTCAATTTCTGCGGTTTCTTCATCGGTAAGTTTATATCTTTCGCAAAGCTGTTTATGTGCTTCGTGGTTAAGAACATCCGCAAGACGCGCTGCAAGAGTTTCAATATCAAGGATATCGTCTTTTACTGCACCGGTAAATGCAAGATGCTCGCCAACAGTTTTATCCTCAAACTTCGGCCAAAGAACACCGGGCATATCGAGCATATCAATGCCCTTATCAAGAGTTACCCACTGTTTACCTCTGGTAACGCCGGGTCGGTCTTCAACTTTTGCTCGTTTTCCGCCGGCAATTCTGTTGATAAAGGAAGATTTACCAACGTTAGGAATACCAACGATCATCATACGTATCGGCTTGCCTTCCATACCCTTTCTTGCGCGCTTTTCAAGCTCATTTTTAAGAACTTCACGAACTACGGGAGCAAGCTTATTAAGACCTCTGCCGCTGCGGCAATCGGTTGCAATAGCCCTGATACCTTTAGATTTATAATGTTCGATCCATTCCTGAGTTATGGCTTCATCAGCCATATCACATTTGTTGAGTATAACGACCCTCGGCTTTCCGCCAACAAGACTTTTCATCTCCGGATTGCGGCTGGAAAAAGGCACCCTTGAATCTGTTATCTCTACAACAACATCAACAAGCGGAAGGTTTTCTTTCATCAAACGGCGGGTTTTAGCCATATGTCCGGGAAACCACTGAATGTCAACCTGTTCCATAAGGCAAAATCGCCTCCTTTCAATAAATCCTATTATTCTAATTTATATTATACCATATTATAATCAACCTTTGCAAGCGGCATATTTATGCGATTTTTCCTGCCGGAAACAAGATTGTTTATAAAGTCAATCTATAAAAATTTTATTTAATTTTAGACAAAAAAAGACTCCCTTGCCAAAGACAAGGGAGTTTTTTTGCAAATAACAAATTAGCGGACCTGTTTAACCTTTGCAGCTTTACCAACTCTATCACGGAGATAGTAGAGTTTAGCTCTTCTAACACGACCATGACGTACGAGTTCAACTTTTTCGATCATCGGGCTGTGGATCGGGAAAACTCTCTCGATACCGCAACCGTGTGCTACACGACGAACGGTGAAAGATTCGGAGATGCCGCCATGCTGTTTAGCAATAACTGCGCCTTCAAAAATCTGGGTTCTGTAATGATCGCCCTCTTTAATTTTGCAATATACCTTAACGGTATCACCGATTGCAACTTCGGGTTTGTCTGCTCTCAGGCAGTCCTGGGAAATAAGTTTAAGTGCATCCATTTCAAATATCCTCCTTGTTATTTTTCAGACATTCATACTCAATGGATACCATTGACAGAGGACTGTCCGCCCGACATATTTTTAGTCGTTCATGTCGCCGGGAATGCGACAGAGCCGTTTAGGCATACTAAACAGCCTTATTATAATAACACAAACAATACCTAATTGCAAGTATTATTTTCAGAAAATCAGCGGAATTTTTCCATTTTTTCGTTATATACTGCGGTTCTTCGAACGCAAACGTCTTCCGGACGGTATTCCGCATAATTTTTAAAAGCTTCAAAAACAAGTTCCGGGTTAATATTAAGTTCAACACCGGCAGCAAGTCTTGCTCTAAGGGTAAATCTTCCCTCTTTATATTCAAGTTTTGAAAGCTTTATATGGGGCTTAAGGTCGATTTCTTTCTCTCCGCTTTTGGTTTTTTTGATGACGGTTACCGTTTCATTTTCAAAACATCTGTACCAATCCGCAAGAACCTGTTCCGGGTCTTTTCCATCAGCAGAAAAAGCAATATCATAATCCGCAAAACGGATTTTCTTTGCGTCCATTTTAGGTTTTCCGGCGGCGATTGCTTTAAATCCAACCGGAAGAACTGCATTTATTCTTCTTACTATTTCTTCATAAGGCATCGGAGAAATAAGGCGGAAATCAACAGATTCCGCAACGCTTTCATATCCGAGAGAAAGCGGAAGAGCAAAGGTAAGATAAAGATGGGGATGGAATCCCTCGGTATACCAAAAATCAATTTTAGAGCGTTTTAATGCGCGCTGGAAAGCACGCATAACATCAAGATGGGAGATATATTTTGCACTGCCGGTCTTGGTATAAAAAAGCCTTACATCGATGAAATCAATCATATCATTCAAAGCAAGCGCCTCCTTTCAGGCAGTTTGCTCCGCATCCGGAACATTTAAGCTTACAGTTTGGAGTTGTTACACTCTCATGTGCTTTCTGGTTCTCTTTAATTATAAATTTCTTTGTAACAGCATAATCAAAGATATCCCAAGGCATAACCTCATCATAACTTCTGGTACGAAGAGCGTAAAATTCAGGATCTACGCCACATTCCGCAAAAGAATCCATCCAAACATCGAATTTAAAATGCTCATCCCAGCTGTCAAGGTTACAGCCTTTACGCCATGCGGCTTCAATAACTTTTCCGATTTTTCTGTCGCCTCTTGCAAGAACAGCCTCAAGATAAGATGTTTCCGCATCGTGCCAGTCAAGATTAATCTTTCTGCTATGGAGTGCAGAGCGCATAACTTCCTGTTTTCTGTGGAGTTCTTCCCTGCTGTTCTGGGGTTCAAACTGGAAAGGAGTAAAAGGCTTCGGAACAAAGCTTGCTACGCTGCAGGTTACCTGGACGCCTTTGCCTTTCGGTTTATTGGGCATATTATAAAAGAGGTTAACAACACGCTGCGCGGTTTCAACGATTCCTCTTACATCATCATCAGTTTCAGTAGGAAGACCAATCATGAAATAGAGCTTTACTGCGGTATATCCACCCTCAAAAGCAGTCTGGCAGGTTGCCATAATCTCTTCTTCGGTTACGTTTTTATTGATAACATCACGCATACGCTGGGTTCCTGCTTCCGGAGCAAAGGTAAGTCCGCTTTTACGAACCTTGCTTATCTTTTTAAGAAGGCTTTCGCTGAAGTTATCAACACGAAGGGACGGAACCGCAAGGTTAACATGTTCCTTCGGAGTCCATTCAAGAAGGTCGTCAAGAAGGGGTTCAAGTTCACCGTAGTCGCTGGTGCTGAGAGATGTTAGAGAAAGTTCCTCATATCCGGTGCTGTCGCAAAGGTTATGAGCGTCTTTACAAAGAGTCTCGAATCGTTTTTCACGAACAGGACGATAGATAAATCCTGCCTGACAGAAGCGGCATCCACGGATGCAGCCGCGCATAAGTTCAAGCTGGCTTCTGTCGTGAACAATATCAATAAACGGAACAACAAATTTATCCGGATAAAAAACGCCGTCAAGGTCTTTGATAATGCGCTTGGTAATCGGTAAAGTTGCGGTTTCTTTTGCAACAAACTCTTTAACGGTTCCGTCTTCGTTATAGATTACATCAATAAGGGAAGGAACATAAACTCCCGGAATCTTTGCAGCTTCCATAAGATACTGTTTTTTGCTCCAGCCCTCTTTTTTTGCGGTTTTATAGAGATTTACAACCTCCGGAAGAACCTCTTCACCCTCGCCGGGCATAAAGAGGTCGATAAAATCCGCAATGGGTTCCGGGTTACAGGAACAGGGGCCACCGGCAACAACAAGGTTTTTAAGTTCTGTTCTGTCCTCTGCTCTAACAGGAATTCCGGCAAGATCAAGCATATTAAGGATTCCGGTATAAGAAAGTTCATACTGGAGGGTAAAGCCGATCATATCAAAATCGCCGACAGAATCTCTGCTTTCAAGAGCAAAAAGCGGAAGATTTCTCTCTCTTAAGATTTTTTCCATATCCATATCCGGAGCAAAAACTCTTTCGCACCAAACTTCCGGGTCATTATTAAGAAGGCTATAAAGAATCTTCATGCCGAGGTGGCTCATTCCGACCTCATAAAGATCCGGGAAGCAGAAAGCAAATCTTACAGAAACTTCCTCTTTCTTTTTAACAACACTGTTAAGTTCGCCGCCGCAATATCTTGCGGGTTTTTGAACAAGGCTGAGTATATTTTCGGGAATTGCAGGCAAAGCGATTCCTCCTTTCCTGTATAACCATATAAGTATATCATAAGTTAAAAAGGTTTTTCAATAGTTTACGAAGCGTTGATTTACAAAAACAGGGTGCTATGATAAAATCTTGCTATCGTGAGGTGATTTTTATGGATATATCCAAAACCGGAAACCTTATAAAGGAACTTAGAACAGAAAAAAATCTTACTCAAAAAGAGCTTGCAGAAAAGCTCAACGTTTCAACCGCCGCAATTTCAAAATGGGAAAACGGAAAAGGCTTTCCGGATATCTCCATACTTGAAAAACTTTCGGATACTCTTGAAATTTCCATCGGAGAACTTGTTAAAGGCGAAAGAAATATTGATATAGAAAGCACCGATTCTATCGCAAAAGACATAATCGAAATTTCCAAAAAGGAACTTAAATTTGAAAAAACAAGACAGATTTTTATATTTTCCGCACTTTTTGCAACCTTTTTATTAATAAACTTTTTCGTGATTTTTGACGCAGTTTCCGGATATAAATTCAATATCGAATATTCTTTTCCAACCACAAGCATTATAGGACTTTCTATGTTCCTTTTTGGCGGAAATGCCATTGTTTTTGCTGTTTTTAATTTGCTTTTCTGCAGCGGTTTTTCATTAAAAAAAGCGATGCAAATATCGCTTTTCAGCGAAGCATGCTGCGCCGCTTCAATATGGATGGGTACTGTATATACCAGCTATAAAGTTTCTATAAATGATATTTCTGCGGTTCTTGATACAGCAAACGCTACTGAACTTTATTCAAGAATCCTCTTTTTGCTTGTAATTTTATTAAATTTGCTTGCATATCACAAAATATTAAAAAACAAATGATAAAAGCCTTCCTGGAGGAAGGCTTTTATTTTGCCATATTCAGAATGATATAGAAAACCGCGATAAAAATATAATAATTTTTAAAATAAACCGCCGCCGCTGTCAATAAAATTATAAAAACTATTCCGAAAATTATGAACAGGATTTTTATAATTCTTTCTGATTTATCATAAAAATATTCCTGCATAAGTATTTTTAAAATTTCTCCTCCGTCTGTCGAAGACAGAGGAACAGCCGTCATCATCCCAATCGCAAGATTTATATATCCAAAAACCGGATTTTTTATGATAAAGAAAAAAGAAGCAAGGATAAAATTAACTGTAAAGCCTGCCATGAGCACGGTGATTTTTCTCGCGGTGCTCATGGTGTTCGGAAGAATAATTCTAATTCCAAAAACCGATAAATCAAGTTCCTTAATACCGATTTTTCCGCATATTAAAGCCAAAAAGTGGCTTACTTCGTGCAATGATGAAAACAAAATGGCATATACTGCGATTCCGGTTTTGTCCGATATTAAAAATGCTGTGAGCACGGCAAAAAACAGCGGTGATATTTTTATTCTTGTTTTGAGCACGGTAAATTCCATTATGCCTCAAAACATTCCGAAGGGTTTATATTTTGCCCATCAATCATAACTTCAAAATGAAGATGGCTTCCTGTTGAGCGTCCTGTGCTTCCTGCTTCTCCGATTTTTTCCGAAGCGTTTATAAAATCCCCCTCGTTAACGCTTATTTTTGAAAGATGACAGTATTTAGTAAAAAAATCATCCGAATGTTCAACAACAACATATTTTCCGTATATATCATCAAAACCGGTTTCTTTAACCGTTCCCGGCCATGCAGAAAAAATTGTGCTTCCAACAGGCGCCGCGATATCAATTCCGCTATGATTATCTATTTTTCCTGTTATTGGGTCTTCCCTTTCTCCAAAACCGGAAGTTACGGTTCTTCCCTCCGCAGGAAAAAACGCCGCATTTGTAATTATTGCAACCGGAAGCGGCGAAGTATCAAAATCCCTTTCATTGAAGTTTATTTCAATAAGTTCTATTATATATAAAATATCATTTATAATAATATTTGAAAGTTTTGAAAAATCGGAAAAAACTGTAATTTCTTTCCCATTAAAAATCTCAGAAGCTTTTTTATCCAAAAGTTCCATCGTTTTTGGAAAAGAATATGAATATGCAAAAATCCCGCTAACGATAATAAGTAAAAATATACTTTTTAAAACTGTATTATTTTTTCTTTTTTTATGTTCCATAATTTATCCCTCTTTTCATAATTTTATATGAAAAGAGAAACAAAAAAATGCCTTTGAAAAAATCAAAGGCATTTTTATTTTATCCAAGATCAATAACGTTGTCGTCGATTTCTGAATCTCCTTCCGAACCGGAGGATTCATTCTCGCTTGGAATTTCTTCATTCGGGATATCCTCTTCCGACGGAGTAAAAGAGCTTTCTCCGCTTGTGGATTGTGTTCCGTAGGTATAATTTCCGTTTCTGCCAACTCCGCCAAGATAACTGGAAATCGCATCCGCAATAGCAGAAGCAATATCCCTCTGATAGCTGTTCTGGATAAGCTTATAGTAATCGGATTCGTTACTTACGAAACCAAGTTCACCAAGAACAGAAGGATATTCCTGGGTTCTTGTAACATAATATCGGCCTATCATATCGCCTCTGTCTTTTGTTCCAAGAGCACTTGCAACATTGGCAGAGAAATAATCCGCAAGTCCCTGAGAGAATCTTGTAAAATAGAAACATTCCGTTCCGTAGCCGGTACTGGATGTTGCAGAGTTACAATGGATACTTACAAATACAAGAGGATTCTTTGCGGAAGAATATGCAACCCTGTCCTCAAGGCTCGGTCTGCTGTTAACAGTATCCATCATATATACAGTCGCTCCGCGGCTCTGGAGTTCCTCTTTAAGGTACTTACCTACTCCGAGGTTGATTTCATACTCGCCGTATGCGGAAAGGAATCCAAGCGCGCCTACACCGAGCTTACTGTGACCGACGTCAACAATAATAGGAACGCCGGAAAGACTATAAGAACCTGTTGGGTTATTGAAGCGGAAAACGAGGTTTCCGTTTTCATAATATGCTTTATAGCCAAGGAATCCGTTCTTCGTGCTGAGTTTAAGGCTGAGTTTTGCGCTGTTCCATTTTGCGGAATCAAAAAGCGGAGTACAGCTGAGCTCAAGGTTGCCGGGAGTTTCGCTGGTATATTGGAAGTCGATAGTAAATTCGCTTCCGGTATATTTTGCAATATAAGCAACCCTCTGATCCATCTCAAAGATAACGTATGTGTATCTCTTGTTGGAAGAAACAGTCATGTTTTTAATCTTGTTTCCGCCAAGTTCGCCGGAAACAGGGCTTACATCTTTTGTATAAACACGCTGTCCGGACTGGAGGTTATAATATGTATAGGTTTTGGAACCTTCAACATAAACTATCTCATCGCCAACAACGTAGTCACGGGTTCCCTTTGCAAGTGGATAGTTGTCGTATGCAGAAAGGTCGTTAAGAGTATCCGTCGGGAAAGTTTCTGCAGCATCTGCGATAACTTCAACAAGTCCACCGGCTTTTGCCTTTGCAGAAACCGTTACAAAAGCGCCGTCCTTTGTTTCGGTGATGCCTTCCCAGGTACCTTTAATAACGATATTACCGATCTGCTGTTCTTCATTTCCAGCCGCAGGAGCGGAAATCATACCGGTATAGGTTACATAGGAAGAATCCTTCTCTTCTTCTGTGGAGTCGTCCTCCTCCGTGCTCTGTGTAAGGGTAATAGTCGTCGAACCGAGAGTTGCCGTAACAACAGAACCTTCATATGCAAGAGCCGTTACGGTTATGCTCATTCCTCCGCCAACTGTTACATTACCAAGAGGGGTTATCTCTTTAAGTACCATTACGTTTCTTGTAATGTTATAGGTTATGGTCTTTTCTTTATGCTCGAACTTAAAGGTATTAAGTCCCGGAACAAGTTCAAGAGTCAGCATAAATGCGCCGTTTTGGTCACGTTTAACCTTTTCTCCGTTTACAAAGAGGTCAAAGTTAATATCGGATGCACCGGCAAAAGCCACAACGTTATCGTATGTCGAGAAAGTTTTCTTGGAAGGTCTTGTAAGCTCCAGCTGAGTAAGAAGGAAGCTTGGGTCAATGTTTTCCGTAAGATACTGATAGAGCGCATCTGTGGACTGCTTCGGGTTGCTTTGCAATGCAGAAAGCGAATCAAAGATGCTTCCGCAGAATCCGCTGAGTTTTTCTGCCGCAATTACCTGATCAGAAAGTTCGGAAGGATCATTCCATCCCTTTTCATCGGTGCAGGCTTTTGTTGCGTATTGGAAAATATAGAGCGGAACTTTTTCTGCAACAACAGCGTTCCACCATTCCGCATAATTTATGAATTTTGCGTTTTTATTTCC
>JAFYOZ010000031.1 GCA_017547705.1 Oscillospiraceae bacterium | reverse complement strand
TCCTTCCGGATTATAAAAATCGGGAAAAGCTTCTTAAATAATACAAAAATTTACAAATAATTAATAAATAACTCTTTTATTATTGACTTTTTCTATATATATATGATATATTTATAATGTTATTTTTGCATCTGTTGTTTGACAGTCATTCTTCGGTCAGAAGGAGGTGGAACTGTCGCCGGAAACCGTTATGGAAAAAGGCGATAGAGAACGTAAACGAATTATAGAGACCGATTGCTGATTGTCATATGAAACACTGCTTTCCAAGCAGGAACCTTCTAAAACCGGGCAAAGCGGTAAAACTTTATGCGCGGCAACGTTTAGAATAAAAACTCTTTTGCGGGGTCGGTTCCAAAGAAGGAAGTGGTGGGTCGACAGGTTTTTAACACTTGTGCCAAAATCTTTTCATTGGTACATGGCATGCTGTAAAAAGCAGTATGAAAAATGGGTGAGGCTGCGGCCGATGATCCTGTTTTTACCTTGCGTGACTTGAATCCGCAAAAGGGGGATGCAGAATGGAAAATAATGCCATTATTAATTTAAAGGATATCGTTGTTGAGTTTGACGGTGAAACTATACTCCGCCGAATCAATTTGGATATCCACAACCATGAATTCGTCACACTTTTGGGACCTTCCGGTTGCGGAAAGACTACAACTTTACGCATAATCGGCGGTTTTGTTACACCTAAAAGCGGGGACGTTTTTTTTGATGGAAAAAAGATAAATGATCTTCCGCCATACAAAAGGGAAGTCAATACCGTATTCCAGAAATATGCTCTTTTCCCGAATCTCAATGTATATGAAAACATTGCTTTCGGTCTTCGCCTCAAGAAAGTTCCCGACGAAGAAATAAGAGAAAGAGTTTATGAGATGCTCGATCTTGTTAATATGCGCGGATATGAACGCCGCGATGTTAACCTTCTTTCCGGTGGTCAGCAGCAGCGCGTTGCTATTGCAAGGGCACTTATCAATAAACCGCAGGTTCTTCTTCTTGACGAACCTCTCGGTGCACTTGACCTTAAACTCCGTAAGGAAATGCAGATCGAACTTAAAAAGATTCAGCAGGAAACAAAAATCACATTCATCTATGTTACCCACGACCAGGAAGAAGCTCTTACCATGAGCGATACCGTCGTTGTAATGCGTGCAGGCCAGATTCAGCAGATTGGTACACCCATTGATATTTATAACGAGCCGATTAATGCTTTTGTAGCTGATTTTATAGGCGAATCCAATATCATTGACGGTGTTATGAAGAAAGACTATCTCGTAAACTTTGCGGGAAGAGATTTTGACTGTGTTGACTTTGGTTTTGAAGAAAATGAAAACGTTGATGTTGTAATCCGTCCGGAAGATATTAAAATTTCCGAACCTGAAAAAGGACAGATTACCGGTACCGTTGAAAGCATTATTTTTAAAGGCGTACATTATGAAATCGTTGTTTCTGCAAACGGTTTTGATTGGAAAATTCATTCCACCCTTTATGAAGCACCGGGCAGAGAGGTTGGTCTTTCTGTAATTCCCGATGATATTCATATTATGCACAAAATGGCGGAGGAAGAGAAATGATAAAATCCCGTTATCCTGCTTTTCCTTATATCGCGTTTATGGCGATATTCATCGTTGTGCCTCTTGTTATGGTGGCATATTTTGCTTTTACCACAAGTTCCGGTGAATTTACTTTCCAGAACATTATTCGAGTTGGAGACTATGCTCCGGTTATAGTAAAATCCCTTTTCCTTGCATTTGTTGCTACTGCAATATGTCTTTTTCTCGGATATCCTTTTGCATATATCATGTCGAGAAAAACCAGCAACATCAGAAGCACAATGTTTATGCTTATTATGCTTCCCATGTGGATGAACTTCCTTCTCAGAACCTATTCCTGGATGACTATTCTTGAAAATAACGGCCTTCTTAACCGTTTCCTCGAAATATTTGGAATAGGACCTTTTGAGATGATAAATACACAGGGTGCTGTTGTTCTTGGAATGGTTTATGACTATCTTCCGTTTATGATTGTACCGCTTTATACCGTAATGATGAAAATGGATCATTCTCTTATTCAGGCGGCACAGGATCTTGGTGCAAATCCCATTCAGGTATTCACCAATGTAACTCTTCCGCAGACTGTTCAGGGAATCAAAACCGGAATCACAATGGTATTTGTTCCTTCCGTAAGTACCTTTGTTATTTCCAGAATGCTTGGCGGCGGTTCCGAACTTATGGTCGGTGACCTTATTGAAATGCAGTTTGGAAGCAACAACTATAACCCGAACCTCGGTTCTGCAATATCGCTTGTGCTCATGATAATCGTACTTATCTGTATGAGTGTTATGAACCAGTTTGACAGCGAAAATATCGACAAAGAGGGGAGAATTGCAATATGAAATTTCTCTCTAAATTCTATGTCGGTTTAATCTATGCTTTTCTTTATCTTCCCATAGCTGTTCTCATTGTATTTTCTTTTAATGATGCAAAAAGCCGCACCGTTTTTACTGAATTTACATTGAAATGGTATGAGAAACTTTTTACCAATGATATAATCCTCACAGCTTTTGCAAACACACTTTTTGTTGCGCTTGTTGCCGGAATTTGTGCGGTTATTCTTGGAACTCTTGCAGCCATCGGTATAAATGCAATGAACAGAAAACTTCAGGGTCTTTTGCTCAATGTTACATATCTTCCGATGATAAACCCGGATATTATCACCGGTGTTTCGCTGATGCTTCTCTTCGTATTTATCAGAATGGAGCTTGGATTCACATCCCTTATTCTTGCACATATTACTTTCAACGTTCCGATAGTAATATTTAATGTTCTTCCAAAGCTCCGTCAGCTTGATAAAAACGTATATAATGCCGCTCTCGACCTTGGATGCAACCCTGCACAGGCATTCAGAAAAGTTATTATGCCGGAAATCATGCCCGGAATTCTTGCCGGATTCCTTCTTTCCGTAACATATTCTTTCGATGACTTTGCAGTCAGCTTCTTCACAAGTTCGGCGGATTCCCAGACTCTTTCTGTTGTTATATATTCCATGGTAAGAATGAAAGTAAGTCCGGAAATCAATGCTCTTTCCACCATTATGTTTGTTGTTGTTCTTTTCATTCTTTTGCTTGTTAATATTAACGGAGCAAGAAAGAAAAAGAACCTTGAACTTACTGCAAAGGAGGAAGGATAAATGAAAAAAGTGTTATCTTTTGCCGTTGCGGTTATGATTATTCTTTCTTCTGCGGTTTCTGCTTTCGGTTATTACAGCGAAGCAGAAGGATATACTACAGAAGTTGAGGATTACGAATATTATCAGAAATTCCAGGGACAGGGTATCGAGATAAACGTTTGTAACTGGGGCGAATACGTTGCAAACGACTCCGTTAACTTTCTTGATGTTAACGAAGATTTTGAGGCTCTTACCGGTATCAAAGTAAACTATACGCTTTTTGGCTCTAATGAGGAGCTTTATACAAAGATGAAAAGCGGCGGAGCAAACTATGACCTTATCGTTCCTTCCGACTATATGATCGGTAAAATGATAGATGAGGGAATGCTCCAGAAACTTAACTTTGATAATATTCCGAACTATAAGTATATTGACGAAAAATATAAGAATACAAACTTCGATCCGAATAACGAATATTCCGTTCCGATGTATTGGGGCGTTGTAGGAATTATCTATAATACCACAATGGTCGATGAAGAGGACCTTACCGGTTGGGATATTCTTTGGAACGAAAAGTATGCGGATAATATGCTTATGTTCTCAAACTCCCGCGATGCTTTTGCACTTGCGCTTCTCGATTTGGGATATGATTTTAACACAACAGATCCTATTGAGATTGAAGAAGCCGCAGGACATCTCCGTGCTCAAAAACCTCTTGTTCAGGCTTATGTAATGGACGAGATTTATGACAAAATGGAAGGCGGAGAAGCTGCTGTTGCTCCGTATTATAACGGCGACGCGGTTTTGATGATGGATGTCAACGAAGACCTTGATTTCTATCTCCCGGAAAACACCAGTATGTTTATAGATTCTTTCTGTATTCCTTCTGATGCAAAAAACAAAGAAGCAGCAGAAATGTACATAAACTATATGTGTGAATCCACTGTTGCTGCAGCAAACAGCTATTATGTTGGATATTCTACTCCTCATATGGGTGCAATGGAACTTCTTGATGAAGAACTTGTTGAGAACGAAATTGCATATCCGGACGGAGAACTTTTGGCATCTCTTCAAAACCTTCTTACTCTTCCGGCCGATACAACAAGTCTTACAGACAGACTTTGGACTGATATCATGGCAACCGGAAGTAACTCTGTAATCTTCCAGGGAATTTTCCTAATTGTTGTTGCGGTTATCTATTTTATTATAAAAATAGTAAGCGCACATATTAAGAAAAAACGAATGAGTTATTATTAAAGAAAAAAGCTCCCGATAAGGGAGCTTTTTGGTATAGTTTTATAATAAAAAGAGCTGAAAGCAAATTATAAAAAACAGCTCCTGCCGAAGGCGGGAGCTGTT
>JAFYOZ010000001.1 GCA_017547705.1 Oscillospiraceae bacterium | reverse complement strand
CCGGTTCTTTTTCCGGCGATGAGCTTGAATGTATTGAAGAAATTCACATTTCCGGAAGCGGAAAGCTTGAAGGTAATTTATCCGCAGAAAGCTGCGTTATTTCCGGAGCTTTTACCTGCGGCGGAAATGTAACAATAAAAGATAGCGCTGCTATTGCCGGTGCTATAAAATGCGAAAAAAACATAAAATGCGGCGAACTTCGAATTGCCGGCGCAGCAAAAATCAAAGGCGATATCGATGCGGAAAAAGCAGTTATTACCGGCGGAGTTAAATGCGGCGGACTTATCAACGCAGAGGAACTTATTATTAAGCTTAACAGCCGAGGAGATATTCACGCAAACAGCATTGGCGGAAGCAAGATTTTTGTGGATACAAATACCATTGCGCATCACCCCGGAATTTTTGAAAAAATCTTCGGCTGGAACGAAGGCGGAAAGCTTATCATCGAGGAATCCATCGAGGGCGACGAAATCATTCTTGATAATACCGAAGCAAAAACCGTAATCGGCAAGAACGTAAACATCGGCGCAGGCTGTAAAATCGGCGTTTTACAGTATTCCGGCGAAGCAGTTATCTCTCCTTATGCAAAGGTTTCTTCTGTTGAAAAAATCTGAGCAATATATAAAAAAACAGCACGGCGTTGCCGTGCTGTTTTTGTTTTTATTCTTTTATCTCTTTGATCACAAAATAATCCGTATGATAGCCGATGGTGCTGAGCTTCCAGAGCTTCATATAACGAAGACGCTCCTGAAAAAACGGAATCGGCTCGATAAATTCTCCTGCTGTTCCCTCTTCCATAACACGGAGCAGAGGAACTTTTTCTTTAAGTTCATTTACCGCATTAAAAAACGGTTCATAACAATATTTGTAATCCTCGTTTACGGAAAGGATTCCGATGAGGATATCCTTATAAAAAACCTTGTATTTTTTCATGGCTTATCTAAGAATGATATATGCCATATATGCGGCATATGCAAGAACGCAAATGATACCTTCCGGACGGCTTGTTTTCTCCTTGGAACGGCAGAGGAAATACATCATAAGGGTTACGCCGATGAGAATTGCGGTATCAATAAAGAGTTCGGAAGCAACGTTGATTTTAGTGAGCGCAGAAGCAGAACCGAGAATAAAGAGCAGGTTAAAGATGTTGGAGCCTACTACGTTACCAAGAGCAAGACCGCTTTCACTTTTTTTTTGCTGCAACAACGGAAGTTACAAGTTCCGGAAGAGAAGTTCCCATCGCAACAATGGTAAGACCGATAAGAGCTTCGCTCATGCCAAAAGCCGCGGCAATATCACATGCAGAATCAACAACCAAATCGCCGCCCCAGACGATTGCGGCAATACCACCGATAATATAAATTGCACTTTTTATCGGGGAAAGAGTTTTAACTTCCTCGCCGGAATCGCGGTTTTTCTTTGCGGCTCTGATAAGGATAACGATATATGCAACGATACCTGCGAGAAGAAGAATACCCTCGATATTGGTTATCTTCATATCGAGCATCATAACAAGAACCGCAACGGTTGCACCAAGGCTCCACCAGATATCGCGCTGCATAATAACTTTTTCTGTTGCCATGGGGCAGATTATCGCAGAAACGCCAACAACGATAAGCAGGTTAAAGATGTTGGAACCGATTACGTTGCTAAGGGCGATATCGCTGCTTCCTGCGATACCTGCGGAGATACTTACTGCAGCTTCCGGTGCGCTGGTTCCCATTGCGACAATGGTAAGACCGATTATTACGGAAGGAACCTTAAGCAGTTTTGCTACAGAAGAAGAACCTTCGACAAAAAAATCTGCGCCCTTAATAAGAAGGACAAAACCGACGATGAGAAGAACATACATCATAAAAACAAAAAAACCTCCGTTATTCCGTAACGAAGGCAAAAAAATACAAGACCCCCGCTACAAATTTTTGTAACAAAGTCTTGTTGCTTGATACATTATCCGGCCGTTTTTCGGCGTGATGACGAATAACATAACGCTTAACCAAAAGCGCCAACTACTCCCTATGCTGTTTAGTATAATACCATTTTATGAAAAATTTGTCAACAAAAAGGCACCCTTTTGGGGTGCCTTTCAATTTTTTTATTTTTTAGCCGCAATGGGAGAATCCGCAGTCGCAGATGGTGCAGCCGCCTTCGTGGCGAAGAAGTTTTCCGCATTCGGGACAATGGAGTTTGTCGTCGGCTCCAAGAACCGGTTTGCTTGCCGGCGCAGTTTTTGCGCCATCAGCTTTTTTTGGCGGGTTTTCCTCCTCGGATTCAAGGCTGAAGCCGTTGGTGCCAAGCATTTTGCTCATCTTTACGATGGTTCTTGCAATAGCATCAGGGCAGGAAGTGCAGTTAAGACCGGGCTGGCGAACAGTGCTGGGGCATCTGATGCCTTTAAGCTGTGCAAGGATTTCGTCCTGGCTGATTCCTGCACGAAGAGCGATGGAAACAAGTCTTGCGGTTGCTTCACTCTGGGAAGGACAGCCGCCGCCTTTTCCGGTGCTGGTGAATACTTCACAGATTCCGTGCTCATCGCGGTTAACGGTGATAAAGAGGCTTCCGCAGCCGATCTTCATCTTTTCGGTTGCGCCCCAGGTAAGGTTGGGTCTGGGTCTCGGAAGAATGGTGTTCGGAATAGGAGAAATTTCCTGTTTTTCCTCCTCTTTCTTCTGGGAACCGATGGTGAGAACCTGACTGTCGCGGCTTCCGTCACGATATACGGTAGTACCTTTGCATCCGAGTTTATATGCAAGAACATATGCCTCTTTTACTTCCTCGCGGGTTGCGCTGTTGGGGAAGTTGATGGTTTTGGATACTGCGTTATCGGTATATTTCTGGAAAGCAGCCTGGATTCTGATATGCCATTCGGGGGTTATATCATGAGCACAGACAAAAACTTTTCTGATATCCTCGGGGATTTCCTCGATATGAGCAAGAGTTCCCTCATCGGCGATTTTCTGAATAAGTTCTTCGGAATAGATTCCGCGCTCCTTGAGTTTTTCAACAAGAATATCGTTGCATACGAGGAGTTTATCGCCGTCCATTACGTTCTTGGTAAAGGCGTATGCAAAGAGAGGTTCGCAGCCGCCGGATGCATCTGCGATGATAGAGATAGTACCGGTGGGAGCGATTGTGGTGATGGTTGCGTTGCGGATTTCGTATCTGTCTTTAAAAACAGAATCTTCCCATGCGGGGAAAGTGCCTCTTTCAAGAGCAAGTTCGATGGAAGCTTTTGTTCCTTCGCTCTGGATAAGGCTCATAACCTCTTCTGCAACTCTTTCTGCTTCAACGGAGTTATAAGGAACGCCGAGTTTAAGAAGAAGATCCGCAAAACCCATTACACCAAGACCGATTTTTCTGGTCTTTCTGGTCATTTCGTCGATCGCATCAAGGGGATAATGGTTAACATCGATTACGTTATCGAGGAAATGTACTGCTTTATGTACGATTTCGGTGATTTTATCATAGTCAATGGAGAGGATTCCGTCTTCTTCGCATACACAAAGACCGAGGTTGATAGAACCGAGGTTGCAGGCTTCATAAGGAAGAAGGGGCTGTTCTCCGCAGGGGTTGGTGCTTTCGATTTCGCCAAGAGCGGGGGTAGGATTATAACGGTTCATCTCGTCGATGAAAACGATACCCGGTTCGCCGTTGCGCCATGCGGCATCAACGATTTTTTCAAAAACTTCTCTTGCATCGAGAGTTCCCATTACAACGCCGTTATGAGGAGCAACAAGCTCATATTCGGTTCCGTTTTCAACGGCTTCCATGAATTTATCGGTGATTGCAACGGAGATATTGAAGTTATTGATTTCATCATTATCTGCTTTGCAGTCGATGAACTTAAGGATATCCGGATGGTCGATGCGAAGCATACCCATATTTGCGCCGCGGCGGGTTCCGCCCTGTTTAACAGCTTCGGTTGCTGCATTGAAAACCTTCATAAAGCTTACCGGTCCGGAAGAAGTTCCGCCGGTGGATTTTACGATAGAGCCTTCCGGACGGAGTCTTGAGAAAGAAAAACCTGTACCGCCGCCGGACTGATGAACAAGAGCAGCGTATTTTACGGTATCAAAAATACCGACCATGCTGTCTTCTACTGGAAGAACAAAACATGCGGAAAGCTGTCCGAGGGGACGACCTGCATTCATAAGGGTCGGCGAGTTTGGCATAAACTCGCAGTTTGTCATCATTTCAAAAAATTCTTTTTCTGTGTTTTTGATTTCCTCTTCGGTTTTACCATTAGCTGCATCCGCACCCGCAATAGTGGAAGCAACTCTTGAAAAGAGTTCCTCGATAGTTTCGATAACCTTGCCGTTTTCTTTAGCAAGATATCTTCTTTCAAGAACAGTTTCTGCGTTCTTAGAAAACTTCATACCTTTTCCCCCTTTATATATTTTGAGGTTTTTTCTTTGTTTTTGGAGCCTTGAAAAAACCATGATTACCTAAAATTCGCCATAGGGCGACTTATAATAAGTATAGCACATTATGTTCATTTTTTAAATATGGGAAATGATGTTAGCAAAAAAATATTTATAAAAAGCAAGGGAGCCTATGGCTCCCTTGCTTTATGCATAATGATATTTATCTTTAAATTTAATAAGACAGCCTGTGGCGATTACAAGGGAAAGCATTTCTGCTACGACCATTGACCACCATATTCCGTCGATTTCCATAAATTCCGGAAGAATAAGCACCGCCGCAACCTGGAAAACAACCGTTCTGAAGAATGCAACAACCGCAGAAACAAGTCCGTTATTAAGCGCAGTGAAGAATCCGGAAGCAAAAATATTAAAGCCAACAAAAACAAACGCAATGGCGCTTATTATTACTGCGCGCTTTGTAAGTTCGAAAAGAACCGGGTCGTATCCGACAAAAATTCCGGAGAGCAAATCCGCAAAAATCACCGTAAGCAAGGCAAGAGCCGTTCCGGAAATTCCCATAATTATCATGCTCTTTTTAAAGAGATTTTTAAGCTCCGCATGGTTTTCTGCGCCGAAATGATAGCCTATAATCGGCGCAGCGCCGGTTACATATCCAAAAAGAATGGCAATAAAAATCCAGTTTGCATACATCAAAACGCCGTATGCGGCAACTCCGTTTTCTCCGGCAAAGCGCATAAGCTGGAAGTTATAGAGAATCGCCACCAGGTTTCCGGATATGCAGGAAACAAATTCCGAAGAACCGTTGGTACAGGTTTTCCAGAAAGCCTTCCATACAAAGGGGCCTTTTCCAAGGCGAAGAAGGCTTGAATTATGTGGACGAAGAAAATAAACAACAGGGATGACTGCTCCGATAAACTGGCTGGAAATGGTTGCAAGAGCCGCACCGGCAATTCCCCATTCAAAAACCGCGATAAAGAGCCAATCCAGAAACATATTTCCGCAGCCGGCGGCTATGGTTGTATAAAAGCCGTAATTCGGTCTTTCCGCTGTTATGAAGAAAATCTGGAAGGCGTTTTGGAGCATAAAAAACGGGATTCCTGCGAAAATTATGGAACCGTAGATAACACAGCTTTCTATCATGGCTTCGCCCTCTGCTCCAAGAAGAAGCGCAACGGGGCGAACAGTTATAATTCCAACTGCGGCAATTATAATTCCAAGAACAAGGCTTACATAAATAAGCATGGAAAAATATTCGTTTGCCTTATCCTTCTTCCCTTCTCCAAGGGTTTTTGATACGATTGCATTTCCGCCGGAACCAATCATAAAACCGAGTGCGCTTAATACCGCAATAAAAGGATATATTAAATTAAGCGCTGCAAAAGGGGTTTTTCCGACTATGTTTGAGACAAAAAGTCCATCGACGATTCCGTATATGGAACCGAAAACCATCATAGCAACCGAAGGAAAAACAAAGCGCATGAGTTTTTTATAGTTAAAATGATCTGAAAGCTGGATTTTCATTCTTTTCTCCTGTATAATTTAATGAACACTTATAGAAGTATATTACTATTTATAATACCCGTCAATACCATGTTGACTTTTGAAAATATATATGGTATAAAGTTCATATAAGCTTTCGGCGTTTCTATAACAAACGTCCGGAGGCATTTTGCGTTTATTGGGGGATTTTATGAAAAAGCATATTTTTTATAAAGAAATCGCATATCTTTGCGCAGTATCTTTTATCGCTTTTGGCGTTGCCCTTGCCGCAAAGGCAGATTTTGGTGTTTCGATGATATCCGGCCCGATGTACACTATCTATCTTTGGTCAAGCCAGTTTACGGATATTATAACCGTTGGAACTCTTGAATATATCCTTCAGGGTCTTGTTATTGCGCTTTTGGTTTTTCTTACGAGGAATTTTAAGGTTTCTTATCTTTTCAGCTTTGCGACCTCTGTTTTTTCCGGGCTTATGATAGACCTTTCTTTTATTATAGTTGAACCTTTTTTGGCAGATACTCTTCCCATAAGAATTGCTGTTTTTGCGGCAAGCCTTATAAGCTGCGCCATCGGCGTTGCATTTATCTTCCATTCCTATATTGCTCCCGCAGGAAACGAGCTTTTTGTAAAAGTTTTCTCCGAACATTTTAAGAAAGACATCAACAAGGTTAAGATTGCATACGATGCAAGTTTTTTGATTATCAGCATCGTGCTCAACCTTTTACTCTTCCGCGGATTTGTTGCTATCGGAATCGGAACCGTTTTAACCGCCGTGCTCAACGGCGTGCTCATCGGAAAAGTTTCCGCTATTCTTGAAAAACATCTTGAATTTAAGGCTGCTTTTCCAAAGCTTGAAAAATATTTTACTAAATAAAAAAGAGCCTTTCGGCTCTTTTTTATACCTGCTGATGGGCGGTAAAATCTTTATCGACATCGATTACAGCAAAATATTTTTCATCGTGCTCATGGATTTTTTCCGCAATCATTTTTGCTATCGCTTCGTCGCTGTGTTTATAATCATGGGGAACGACTATATCGAAGATAACGTTTGTATGGGTTGGGCCACTTACCATGCGAAAATCATGGAAGCTTATGCAGGAATCCGTTTCTGCAATAATCTGTGCAACCTTTGCTCTCATTTTTGCGGTTTCCTCATCACGGACATCAACCGGATCCATATGTATAGTTGCAAGGCAACCGGTTTCGTTCATTATATCGTGTTCGATATTATCGATGGTATCGTGGATTTCCACAAAGTTTCCGTCGGAGGGAACTTCTGCATGGAGGGAGATAAAAACTCTTCCCGGGCCATAGTTATGAACTATCATATCATGGATTCCGATCATTCCGTCATGGGAAAGGACTATATCCTGAACCTTTTTACAAAATTCCTCGTCCGGGGCGGTTCCAAGAAGAGAATCTATGGTTTCTTTTGCGGAAGAAATTCCGGCGAACATGATGAATCCTGCAACAAGAAGTCCAACCCAGCCGTCGATATAAATTCCGGTTGTTTTTCCAAGAATCGCGGAAACAAGAACCGCAAAGGTAGAAATCGTATCGGAGATGCTGTCCGTTGCGGTTGCCTTAAGGGTTGTGGAATCTATTTTTCTTCCAATGGAGCGGTTATATATAAACATATAGAATTTTGCAAGGATTGAAATTCCGAGAATCACAAAAGTGAGGGTGGAATATTCAACCGCAGAGGGAGAAATTATTTTTCCGACAGAGTCTTTTCCAAGTTCAAAACCCATGAGGATTATTACCATGGAGATAATAAGGCTTGCGATATATTCAAATCTTCCGTGGCCAAAAGGATGGTGCGGATCCGGTTTTTGGGATGCAAGGCGGAATCCGATAAGGCTGATTATGGAAGAGCCTGCATCGGAAAGGTTGTTGAATGCATCGGCGGTTACTGCAACGGAACCGCTTATGGTTCCGGCGACGAATTTTCCTGTAAAGAGGAGGATATTTATGACTATTCCGACGATTCCGCAAAGATATCCGTATGCAGAACGAACCTTTTGGTCGGAATAATTTTCGTGATTCTCAATAAAGATTTTTGACAGGAGCTTTATCAAAAAAAGCCCTCCTTTTTTTATAAAATAATGCCACCCAAAAAGGCGGCTTTTTAAATATTCGGGTTATCTTCCGCGGTAATCTGTTTCAACAGCTTCTACCCTTTCATAATATTCGTCCTTTTCCATCATTCCGGCCTCATAAAGGCTTTTAAGCTGGTCAAGACGGTGGCGGCGTTCTGTTGCGGCATCTTTTGTATGCATGTGGTGGACGTTGCGGTCATATTTTGCATCCTGAACCGGAGTTCTTGATTTATTATAATTTATAGCAGGAGCTTTTTCCGGGCTTTTAAAAATATTTGAAAGAAAAACTATAATACCATAAATTATGGAAATCATAAGACCCAAAAGCGTCAGAGAAATTATAAGATCGGTAACCATAAAAGCGCCTCCTTATCATCAGATTATATTATTATTTTACCATAATATTTTATATTTGGGAACATCTTTAATAAAATTTCGGCAAAATTTCACTTGTAAACCCCGGGGCATTGTGATACAATTACATCTGTTATGGGGGCGTAGCTCACCTGGGAGAGCGCGACATTCGCATTGTCGAGGTAACCGGTTCAAGTCCGGCCGTCTCCACCATAAAAGCCTGCAGCACTTTTGTGCTGTAGGCTTTTATTTTGTTTTCACTCTTGAAAAACCCGGAGAAACGGTGCATAATGTAGTATATAGCTACGATAACCTTAATCGACTTTCAACCGTTTCTGAAAACGGTGCCATAGCGGCAACATATACATACGCACCGAGCATAAGTTCCATTATGCAGAGTGGGAATTTGTATGTGTATGTTATGAATATCCCAACAGATATGTTGGATTCATCCGGACACATAGCACAATGGTTATCTGATTCATTCGATTTTATCAAAAATAAAATAATAAACCCGATTTTAAACTATTATAACCCTAATACTTTTACGATTGGTGGACAATTCCAAGATGAAATATTCTATGGAATTGGTACATTAACTGGTGGCTATAGTGAATATAATTGTCGCCTACAGATAAATGCAAATACCAATCAAGCCAATGGCTTGATTGGTATATTTGGTAAAATATCTACTGGAAATGCAACAGGAAAGATTGGAATAAAGACCGATAATACCACAATATCTCTAAAAGGCGTAGGAGATGGATTAACTGGTACTGCTCAAGCAGGAATGCAATATAAAGACGGATTTGGATTAATCGGAAAAGCTAAAGCATCTGTTTTAACTGGACGAACCAGTATAGAATTAGAAGTATCTGGGTGGCAGTTTGAGATTGGTGTATCCGGAGATATCCTTTCTGTAGGTGCAGAAGCTATGGTAGGATATTTTCCTGAATATGGTTTTACTGCAAAATCAAGCATTGGTGCAGGATGGTTTGGTTGGGGCTTTTTGTTTAGAGCAAAACCTACAATGATGTTGGAGAGATAAAAATGAAAAATTCTATTAAATATGTTTCTAATGCAAATCCTATATATGTGTATATGAAAAAACATTCTTGCCCAAAAT
>JAFYOZ010000030.1 GCA_017547705.1 Oscillospiraceae bacterium | reverse complement strand
TTGCAAAGAATCAAAAAATCGAAAGATTTTTAAAATATATTTTCCTTCTGGAAGGTGAAAAAAATATGAAAATTCTTCTAACCGGCGGTGCCGGATACATAGGTTCACATACTGCGGTGGAACTGGATAAAGCCGGATACGAGGTTGTTATTGCGGATAATTTTTCTAACAGCAGTCCGCTTGTAATTGACAGACTCGAAACCATAACCGGAAAACGTTTTGCTCTTTATGCAATCGACGTTGCGGATAAATCCGCACTTAAAAAAGTTTTTGATGAAAATAAAATCGATGCGGTTATCCATTTTGCCGGATATAAAGCTGTTGGAGAATCGGTAAAAGTTCCGCTTTCGTATTATCGAAACAATATCGACACAACTCTTTCCCTTATGGAAGTTATGGGTGAATACGGCTGTAAAAACCTTATTTTCAGCTCTTCCGCAACGGTCTATGGAAAAAGAGCGGAACTTCCTTTCCGCGAAGATATGGAAACCGGCCCATGTACCAATCCTTACGGCTGGACAAAGCTTTTTATCGAACAGATTATAACCGACCACGCCGCCGCAGACAGCGATTTTTCTGCGGTTCTGCTGCGTTATTTTAATCCTGTCGGCGCACATGAAAGTGGACTTATCGGCGAAGACCCGAGGGATATCCCCAATAACCTTATGCCGTATATTTCCCGCGTTGCGGTTGGAACTCTTCCGTATCTTAACGTGTTCGGAAACGACTATCCAACCAAGGACGGAACCGGTGTTCGCGATTATATCCATGTAACCGACCTTGCAAAAGGTCATGTTGCGGCGGTGGATTTTGCCGTTAAAAATAAAGGCACAGAGATTTTTAACCTCGGCACCGGAAAAGGTATCAGCGTTCTTGAAATGGTGGAAGCATATTCAAAAGCCTGCGGACATGATGTTGCATATAAAATTGCACCAAGAAGAGACGGGGATATCGCGGAATGTTATGCAGATGCGGAAAAAGCGAACGTGGTTCTCGGCTGGAAAACCGAGTTTTCCGTTGATGAAATGTGCAGGGATTCCTGGAACTGGCAGAGCAAAAATCCAAACGGATACGGAGAATAAAAAAAGCCTGCGGATAAAATCCGCGGGCTTTTTTGCGCTTATTATTCCTGTGCAAGATATTCCTCAAGGCAAAGTCCGGATTCATAGATGAGCTTTGCCTGCTCTTTTCCAACGTAGCGGAAATGCCAGGGCTCATAATCAAAACCGGTGATTTGTTCTTTACCCTTGGGATAGCGAAGGATAAATCCGTATTCATGTGCATGCTCAATAAGCCATTGATGTTCCGGAGAACCTTCGAATTCGCCGTCGGAAGAATTGCCGATGTCAATGCCGAGTCCGCAGTTGTGTTCGCTTGATCCACCGGGGATATCCGTGTTACCAAGAGCAAAAAGCTCGTTCTGGCGGTCAACGGTGCGATATCCGGTATAGAAAACAAAATCAAGACCCTCTGAAGTTCCTGCAGCAATCATCTCTGCAAGGTCGTTATAGATTCTTTCATCGACACTATGACCTTTGTCGTCAATGGTTTTGGTATTAAAGGTGTAATCTGCAGGAAGGGGATTTGCTCTGTTTACGAGGATCATATACCATTCATCTCTCGGGATTTCCGGTTCTTCAATAACAGGTTCTTCTTCAACAGGTTCCTCTTCGACGGGATTTTCTTCCGGTTCTTCCGGAACAACGGGTTCCGGTTCAGAAACAGGTTCTTCCGGAATTTCCGGTTCGGAAGACTGGATAGGTTCCTCGTTTACGGGTTCATCCGGCTGGGATTCATCTTTTGTTTTTTCAGAAATTATGGAAAAACCAAGATCGGGTCCGTATTCGATAAAGGCAAAAACTCCGCCGCCGATGGCAATAATAAGAATTGCAGAAAGAACACAGAGAAGGATTTTTCTTCCGGTATGTTTTGGCTGGCGTATTTTTATGGCGCGCGGTTCGCGCTCTTCTGGATAAATTCTTGTTCCGTTGGACATTTTGTTTTCTCCTTTTCTATGAAAATAAAATTCCACATATACAAATATAGTAAATATTTATCTATTTGTCAACCAACCGGCAGCATATGATGAAAATATAGAGATGTTCCATTTCCAAAATATACTTGATTTTAGTTATAAAAAAGCGTAGAATACCTATTATATATAAGAGGAATTTTATTTATCCGAAAGGAATATATAAATGAACATTATCATTATCGGTGCCGGAAAAGTTGGAAGCACCCTCGCTGCACAGCTTGTTAAAGAAGGACATGAAGTAGTCGTAATGGATACAAACCAGGACAGACTTGATGAACTTCAGAACCGAATTGACATTATGACCCTTTGCGGAAACGGCGCATCAAAAGAGCATCTTGCTGAAGCAGAAGTTGCAGAAAGCGACCTTGTAATTGCCGCAACCTCTGCGGACGAGGTTAATATCCTCTCCTGCTTTATTGCAAGACAGATTGGCGCATCCAAAACCATCGCAAGGGTAAGAAACCCCGAATACAGAAACCAGCTCGAGCTTATGAAGGAAGAACTGGGTCTTTCCATGATAGTTAACCCGGAACTTTCTGCCGCAAACGAAATTTCAAGAATCCTCCGTTTTCCCTCAGCAAACGATGTTGAACTTTTTTGCCGCGGACATGTTGAGCTTGTTGATTATACAATAGGAAAAGACTGTCCTCTCTGTGGTCTTGCGCTTAAGGATATCTATACAAAATATAAGATAAAAGTTCTTATCTGCGCAGTAAGAAGAGGCGAAGAAATAACAATCCCTAAAGGTGATTTTGTACTTCACGAGGGAGATAAAATCAATATAACCGCATCTCCGAAGAACATCCACGAGTTTTTCCAGGCTATCGGAAGCTTTAAACGCCCGGTAAAAAGCGTTATGATAGTCGGCGGTTCGATGATTGCATTTTATCTTGCAACCCAGCTCATCGAAATGGGAATCGACGTAAAAATCGTTGAACAGAACACAAAACGCTGTGAGGAACTTTCAGAAACTCTTCCTAAAGTTTCTATCGTATGTGCAAACGCAACAGAAAAAGATATCCTTCTTGAGGAAGGAATCCTGGATTTCGACGGTTTTGTTGCCCTTACCGGTCTTGATGAAATGAATATCATCTACGGAATGTATGCAAAGACCAAAAACGTAGAAAAAGTTATCACAAAAGTACAGCATTTCTCCTTCCCGGAAGTTATTGAACAGAGCGGAATAGAAAGCGTTGTATCGCCAAAGCTTATTACAGCAGAGCGCATAAGCTCCTATGTTCGTGCAATCCAGAACTCTTATAGTAAGAACAAGGTGGAATCCCTCAGAAGAATCGTCGATAACAGAATCGAGGCTCTTGAATTTATCGTTCGTGACGAAGATAAATTTGTCGGAACTCCGCTTAAGGATCTTCCTATCAAAGACGGAATCCTTGTTGCAGCAATAGTCCGCCAGGGCCAGACTATTATTCCCGGCGGTTATGATTCCATCCAGAAAGGCGATTCCGTTGTTGTAATAACCTCCGAAATTGCAAGTATCGAAGAACTTAACGATATTATGAGGTAAATATGAACTATAAAATGATTCGCTATATCATCGGTATGATATTGGTTGCGGAATCCGCTTTTATGGTTTTGCCGATGATTGTTTCCGTAATATACGGAGAATTTGATATAATAATGCCGTTTGTATACAGCATTATCACAACCTTTGTTGCAGCGACGCTTTTTGGACTAAAAAAGCCGAAAATCGACCTTGTTTTTGCAAAGGAAAGCTATATCGCCGTTGCGGCAGGCTGGATTCTTGTATCCCTTTTCGGAGCGATGCCGTTTTATTTAAGCGGAGCAATTCCTTCTGTTGCGGATGCGATTTTTGAAACTGTTTCCGGCTTTACAACAACCGGCGCAACGATTCTTACGGCTGTTGAACATCTCCCGAAGGGAATCCTTTTCTGGAGAACTTTTACACATTGGATAGGCGGTATGGGAATTATCGTTTTCCTTATGATGCTTACCCAGATTTCTGAAGGACATTCTCTCTATATTATGAGAGCGGAAGTTCCGGGACCTTCTGTCGGTAAAATCACCCCGAAGTCTTCCTCAAATGCGCTTATTCTTTACGGAATTTATACCGCTCTTACAGTTGTTGAATTTGTTTTCCTTCTTTTTGGCGGAATGCCGGTTTTTGATGCGATAACAACAGCAATGTCAACTGCGGGAACCGGCGGATTCAGCGTTCGTGATGCGGGAATCGGTGCATACGACAGTGCATATATAGAATGGGTAGTAGCGATTTTTATGCTTATATTCAGCATAAACTTCAACCTTTATTTCCTTATTCTTATAAAGAAGCTTAAAATAGCAATCCGAAGCGAGGAACTTAAAGTTTTTCTTACCATTATTGCGGTTTCCACTCTTGCAATCGGAATCAGCTGTTTTGATTATTACGGAGATTTTGGAACTTCCATAAGAAAAGCATTCTTCCAGACCACCGCGATTATTTCCACATCCGGTTTTGGCGGAATTGAATATATGGATTGGCCGATGCTTTGCCATTCCGTTTTGCTTATTCTTATGTTTATCGGCGGATGCGCCGGTTCAACCGCAGGTGGTATCAAACTCAGCCGTATCATTATGACTTTTAAGATGCTCCGTAAGGAATCCCACCGTCTTGCACATCCACACGGGGTTACGACCATTAAATTCGAAGGCAAGTTTGTTGACAAAGAAACAAGAAGTTTTATAATGGTATATATGAGCGCTTTCTTTGTAATTCTTGCAATATCCAGTATCATTATTATGATAACCGGCCATGACTATGAAACTGCATTTACTGCAACTTTAACATGCCTTAATAACGTCGGCCCGGCGCTTGGAGAAATCGGACACAGCGGACTTTTCGCGATGTTCAGCGGAATTGAAAAAATCTTTTTCTCGCTTCTGATGCTTACGGGAAGACTTGAAATTTTCCCGATTCTGATACTCTTTATGCCTACAACATGGAGAAAACATTAATGTGAAAGGACTTTAAAAACAATGAAAAAATTCATCGAAGAATTTAAAACTTTTATCGCAAAAGGTAATGTCCTTGATATGGCTGTCGGTGTTATCATCGCAACCGCATTCGGAAAAATCACAACATCTCTTGTTAACGACGTGTTCATGCCTTTTATTGGCTGGGTAATCGGAGACGTTGATCTTGCTGAACTTAATATTGTTCTTTCTCCGGCAGTGCTCAACGAAGCAGGAGAAGAAATCACTCCCGCAGTTGTAATGGCAATCGGAACTTTTATTTCCACCATTGTGGATTTCGTTCTTATCGCTTTTGTTGTTTTCCTCATCGTAAAAGCATTCAATAAGGCAAAAGAAAAAGCAGAAGAGAAGAAAAAAGCGGAAGAAGCTGCAGCTGCAGAAGAAGAAAAAGAACCGGAACTTTCTGAAGAAGTAAAACTCCTTATGGAAATCCGTGATCTTCTTAAAAAATAAAAAAAAGATTTGAAGTAGGGCGGGGGCTTGCTCCCGCCGTATTTTTTGAAAGGAGCATGGAAAAATGCGTGAACTTGTTTTTAATATTGCGCCCGAGCACGACGGAAAACAGGCGTATCATTATCTTCGCTATGCGGAGAATTTTTCCTATGCTCTTATAGTAAAAATGCGCCATACGGAGAACTCTCTTTTGCTTGACGGAGTCCCCATAAGAACAATCGACAGAATAAAAGCAGGTTCGGTGCTCAAGGCGTATATACCGGAATCCGAAAGCTATTTTGTTCCGAATCCGGAGCTTTCAATAACGACCCTTTATGAGGATGAGGATATAGTTGTTTTCGATAAACCTGTAAAAATGCCGGTTCATCCCTCTAAAAACCACCAGACGGATACGGTTGCAAACTACTGCGCAGCAAGATATGGGAATGCAAAATTCCATGTGGTAGGCCGTCTTGATATGGATACATCGGGGATTATCGTTATCGGAAGACATTCCCATTCCGCCGCGGTGCTCACAAAAAACGGTGGAGAGAAAGAATATATAGCGATAGTCGAAGGCGTGCTCAAAGAACCCTCCGGAATCATTGATGCACCCATTGATGACAGCGATCCGGCAGTGCATAAAAGCTTTATTGCACCAACGGGCCAGGAATCTGTTACAGAGTATGAAACCATTGCAACAAACGGCGTGCTCACTGCTGTAAGGGTTAGACCCAAAACCGGAAGAACCCACCAGATAAGAGTGCATTTTGCATATATCGGTCATCCTCTTTGCGGGGATGAACTCTATGGCGGAAGCTTTGAGCACATAGACAGACAGGCTCTTCATCGCAGTAAGATGTGTTTTGAGCACCCAATAACCGGAGAGATGCTCAAATTTGAAAGTCCTCTGCCGGAGGATATGCAAAAACTCATGGATAAAATAACAAAAGAAGGAGGCGCTTTTTAATGAGCACGGATATTTTGAATTTTGATAACGGACTCGAAGTCGATGCAACAGTTGATCAGCTTGCAGAAAAATATGACGAAGAAACCATAAGAAACTTTTTTATGAAGGCAGAAAATACGAATTTTCTTGTTCCTCATAGAGATGCGGTAAATGTTATTCCGCTTTTTAATTCCGGCGACGGATTAAAGCTTATTCCCGCTTTTTCGAGCTATGCCGCTTTTGAAAAAAGCCCTCTTCCAAAAGATAAAGTCAGCATAATGCATCTTGATAAAATAAAAGATATCGTTAAAAACAGTGGCGGAGCCATCGGCGGAATTATTATAAATCCCCATGGAAAATCTCTTGTTTTCCGCCATAAAGATGCAGATGTTCAAAAACCGAACCCGAATTCGGAAGTAAAACTTATGAAGCCGGCTTTCGTTCCGGAAGAAATAACGACGGCTCTTAGGGAATATTTCTCTTCCATCGAAAAGGTTTATTCCGCTTATGTTCTTTGGGCACAAAAGGGAGGAGAACTTGCTCCTCATCTTTTCCTTGTAGTGGATTTTGACGGTGCAAAGGAAGAGTTCTTCCCAAAAGTTGCGGAAGCAATCAAACCGGTGCTCAAATCCGGCGGCAGCATCGAAATGGCAAAAGCAGATTTTAAACTTCTTAAAACAGCGGAAAAACTTGTTAAACCTCTTTATAAAAAGCCTTGAATTTTTATAGAGTTAGGTGTATATTTAATTTGTATAAATCTGTAAGGAGGTGCGTCTTTTTTGAATAAGGGAATAGTAAGACTTTATACCGGAAACGGAAAAGGAAAAACAACAATGTCCCTTGGTCTTGCAATCAGAGTTGCAGGAGAGGGAAGACGCGTCTTTATAGGACAGTTTATTAAAGATGACCCAAAAGGCGATATCGCCGCATTGAGAAAAGCAATACCCGGAATCGTTACCGCACAGTTTGGCTGCGGAACGGGCTGTATTGCAGGAAGAGAACCGGATAAACAGGATCTGGACTGCGCAAAAAAAGGCCTTATGAGAGCAAAACAGGCTCTTTCCAGCGCCGGATTCGGTCTTGTTGTTCTTGATGAAATAACTATTCCGATGTATTTTGGCCTTATCACAATTGATGAGATAAAAGAACTTATTGCATTAAAAACCCCGGGAACAGAGCTTGTTTTTACCGGAAGATATGCTTCTGAAGAGCTTAAAGCTCTTTGCGATATGGTTACTGTTGTCGAAAGCGAAAAAATGCCGAAACATGTTCCGGATCTTTAATGTAGCAAAAACGGACTTGAACTTGATATTCGGTAATGCTAAAATAAAACTGTAAATTGAAAATTAAATAATGTGGGTTTTGCGGTTGCCAAATTTGGCTTTCGTATTTATTACGAAAGGGAAAACGGTGTGAATCCGTTACTGTTACCTCAACTGTATTTGCCGACGAAGAGGGCATTGTGCCACTGTTTTAAAAAATGGGAAGGCGCCTTCGGAGGATGAAGCATAAGTCAGGATAATTTCCGCAAAATCAAATTCTCGGGTTAAGGGGAGTCCACAGTATCATAGAATCGATAAAAAGCAAAAGGGGCTGTCATTTTAACTGACAGTCCCGTTTTTTTATTAAAACAATGGACGCTTCGGATTTCCGAAGCGTCCGTTTTTGCTTATTACCGAAAATATCATAGCGCTGAACTTGTACGGCGCGATATTTTTAAAGAAGTTTTCTCACTCCGCTTTTTTTGAATATCGCGCCGCCCTCCCGTTTTGATAAAATCTGAAAGAGGGCGAAAAAATGGATTATACAGAAAGCATCGAAAGAAGCAAAAAATATATACTTTCTCATCTTGATGAGGAACTTTCTCCAAAAAAGATTGCAGAAAGCGAGGGATATTCTGTTTTTCATTTTTGCCGGATTTTTAAGGAATATACGGGCGAAAGCCTTATGCATTATGTAAGAGAAAAACGGCTCGAAAAAGCAGAAAAAGAAATCGAAAACGGAGAACCGACAGCTATTGTTGCGTATAAATACGGTTTTGAAACCTCCAGCGGATTTTCAAGAGCATATGCAAAAAAGTTTGGAGAAAGACCAAAAGGAAAAATGAACGCATAATATCCATAAAATATAAAAAAACAGCCGAACACACCTTGACAAAATGCTTCCTTTCCGATATAATAATAAAGCTATCGAGGTGTAGCGCAGGTGGTAGCGCGCCAGTTTCGGGTACTGGAAGCCGTGAGTTCGAGTCTCGCCACTTCGACCAGCTAAAAGCAATCGGCATTTTGCCGGTTGCTTTTTTTGTTGCATTTTTTCTCTAAAAAGCGACTTTATGTTTAAAGACGGAAAAATTTAAAATCTGTTAACAGATTTTTCTTCTGTTTTTCACCAAATTATAACAAAAGAAATGCTATAATAAAAATGTGATAAATTTCGTATGGACGGGAGGAAAAATGATGAATATTGCAAAGATAATGATTCCAAAAATATCCGCCGCGTTTTTGTATGAGAACAATACCGTTCGCCAGGGACTTGAAAAATTTACAAGATACGGATATACAGCAGTACCGGTTCTTGATGAAAACGGTATTTATGTCGGAACAGTAACCGAAGGGGATTTTCTGCGCCATATTATGAGAACCGAAAGCACAGAAATGAAAGACCACGAAGTTTATAAAATAAAGGATATATTAAGAAAAGATTTTTGCCCTTCGCTTTTAATTGCAGCAGAGCAAAAAGAGGTTATCGAAGCCGTTATGAACCAGAACTTTGTTCCGATAGTTGACGGAAGAGGCGTTTTTTGCGGAATAATCACAAGGCGCGGAGTTATCGAAACCCTCGCAGAACAAATCGGATAATATAAAGCTCCCCAAAAAGGGAGCTTTTTTGTTGTAAAAAAAGCTTTGCCGTGTTATAATTTCTATATTAAATTTAAAGGATGTGTTATTATGCCGAGCGTTTGCGTCGTTGCAAAAAAATGCGGCGGATGCCAATATACTGGAGTTCCTTATCCGGAACAGCTTGATAAAAAGCAAAAATCGGAAGAAGCACTTTTAAGCATCTATGGCAGAGTTGACAGAATAATCGGCATGAGATACCCTTGCTTTTATCGCAACAAAGTAACTGCCGCTTTCGGAAAAGACCGCAAAGGAAACATCATTTGCGGAACCTATCAGGAGGGAAGCCATTATATAGTCCAGGTTGATAAATGCCTTATCGAGGACGAAAAATGCCAGGAAATCATCAGAACCATCAGAACCCTGCTTAAGAATTTTAAGATGGAGCCTTTTAACGAAGATACCGGAAAAGGCCTTCTTCGCCATGTCCTTGTAAGAAGAGGTATAAAAACCGGTGAGGTTATGGTTGTTCTTGTTCTTGGAACACATATTTTCCCCTCCGGAAATAACTTTGTAAAAGAGCTTTTAAAACTTCATCCGGAAATTTCCACAGTTGTAGTAAATATCAACGACAGAAAGACCAGCATGGTTCTTGGAGAACGAGAAAAAGTTTCCTATGGAAAAGGATATATAACCGATGAACTCTGCGGCTGCAGATTCAGAATTTCTCCAAGTTCTTTCTATCAGATAAACCCTGTTCAGACAGAGGTGCTTTATAATAAGGCCATCGAGTTTGCAGGTCTTACCGGAAAAGAAAGCGTAATCGACGCTTATTGCGGAATCGGTACCATCGGTATGGTTGCCGCAAAGCATGCAAAAAACGTAATCGGTATTGAACTTAACGGAAATGCTGTTCGCGATGCAAGAATGAACGCAAAAGAGAATAAAATTGATAATATCGAATTTTTCCGTGGCGATGCAGGGGATTTTATGGTAAAAATGGCAGCAGAAGGCGCAAAAGCTGATGTTGTGTTTATGGATCCGCCCAGAGCCGGAAGCGATGAAGCTTTTCTTTCCTCCGTTGCAAAGCTTGCACCGAAAAAGCTTGTCTATATTTCCTGCAACCCAATGACCCTTGCAAGGGATCTTGGATATATAACCGAAAACGGATACGAGGTAAAAAAGATCCAGCCCGTTGATATGTTCCCTTTTACCGACCATTGCGAAACAGTCGTTTTGCTTGTTCATAAAGGCGCAAAAACTTTTGATAAAAAGCCCGCAGGAAAAAAGCCTTTTGATAAAAAGCCCGCAGGAAAAAAGCCTTTTGATAAAAAAACATTTGATAAAAAACCGCAGAATAAATATGTAAAAGATAATAAAAACGCGGTAAATAAAAACAAAGGATTTAAACCCAAAAACGGAAAATAATACGGAAAGAAGGAGAAAGCATGAAGACAAGAGAAAACAAAAAGATGTTTCTCTATTTTGTAAGAGCGATTCCTGTTGCGATAATTATTGTTTATATCGTTGCTCTTATTTACGGCGAAGAATATTTTGACAGCGTAAATACGATTCTTTCTTTCTCCTTTAATATTCTTTCGCTTTTTATTTCCGTAATCGCTCTTTTTATTTCGATTTTTACCTATTCGTCTATCGATTCCGTCAACATGATTTCTTCTATGGAGGGAAATGTTCTCTGTAATGAAAATTATAATGCGGAATACGCAATCCTTGTGGATAATTACAGCGAATGCACCGATGCAAAGGAACTTGAAGAAAAGCTTTATCAGACCATAAGCAAGAACCTTAAAGAAAAAAGCGGAACATGCATGCAGTTTACCGATAGGATACAGGAGATTTTGGATAGTATCCTCTGGTATGCTTATGTAGATACAAAAAGCGACCGTTATAAAGAACATATAAACGAAATCATAAAAAGTCTTGATGATAGCTATAAAAAATTCAATTCCATCAGTAACGGAAACCAGTATATACTCAGCGAGCACATAAAGCTTATAAAAAACGTGCTCAAATATCAGGAAGTGACCCATGCCGGAGGAAAACCGGATACCAGCAGCGAAATGCTCAATATCCGCGGAAGAATGTTCCAAAACGCCGTATCCAAAACGATTTATTATGACTACCTCGGTTTGGAATATCACAAAAAAGCCGTTGCACTTCTTCGCTCTATAATCGGTTTTGAAGGAACGGAGTTTATGCAGAAAAATATGGAAAAAATCTCTGCAGAAAACTATTCGGAAGAGGTTAAAAGAGAACTTTTTCTCTATCTTTCAAAAGCGCACGAGGCTTTTGAAAAAGCTATGGAATCCGCATCGGAGGATATCCTCTGGAAAGGATATATCACTTTTAATAAGGCAAGAATCGACCTTATCTGTTCTGTGATACTCAATAAGTTCGACGATAACTGGGATAAAAGCATAAGAGAGGCTATTTATGCAAGATACGGTGTCGTAAAGATTTTTGCTCCAAAAGGCGAAAAATCTTTCCTCCATAAGGAGTTTGAAAAAGAATATTATTATTCAAAAGCTCTCTATCTTTCCATGCAGACCTATCGAAAAACAAACGACGCTTTTGTAAAATTCGAAGCGGAAAATATACTTAAAAGTATTCCGGAACATTCGGATAAAAACTGCGAAGTTTTTGACAGAACAAAAATCTATATTGAAGATATTTTAAAAACCATCGAAAGCAGAAACGCATAAATATGCATGCTTTTTATAAAAATTTTAAAAAAACCTTGACTTTTCGGGTGAATATTGTTAACATAGTTTACATAATTTCATAGCCAGACAAATGCGTCTGAGCAGAAAGAGTAATGCGGAGAAAAGCTCCAGAGAATTGCCGGTTGGTGCGAGGCAAAAGTGTAATATCCGTCATGAAGTTCATTCTGCGAGCAGTGTATTGAAAATTGCAGTAGATACAACGGGTGCGACCGTTACATCGCTAAGACTTTTAAGCCTATTAAGGTTCCGGTTGCGAAGCCGGTGCGAAAGCAGAGTGGTATCGCGGATTTTGTTTTATTCGTCCCTGCATATTTTGCGGGGACTTTTTTTATGCTTTGTATTTATTTACCTAAGAAGGTATTTGAATAAACAATTTTTATGATTTTTGGAGGAAACCAAAATGAAAAAAATTCTTTGTGTTATTATGGCCATTGTTACGATGCTTGCAGTTTCCGGTTGTTCCGGTTCTGCTGATGACGGAATGATCAGAATCGGCGTAATCCAGTTTATGCAGCATGCTTCTCTTGATGAGGCTTATCAGGGATTTGTTGACGGACTTGCAGAAGCAGGATATGTTGAAGGCGAAAATATTAAAATCGATTTCCAGAACGCTTCCGGCGAAGTAAGCAACTGCCAGCAGATTTGCGATATCTTCTCCAACACCGGAATTGACCTTGCTCTTGCAATTGCAACCCCTGCAGCACAGGCAGCAGTAAACGTTTTCCAGGAGACCAATGTTCCTGTTCTCTTCACCGCTGTTACCGATGCAGTCGGTGCAGGACTTGTTGATTCCAACGAAGCACCCGGCAAAAACGTAACCGGAACCCTTGATATGCCCGTTATTGCAGACCAGATTGCAGTAATAAAAGAAGTTCTTCCAGAGGCAAAAACTCTTGCAATTCTTTATACCTCCAGCGAAGCAAACTCCGAAATTCAGGCAGAGGAAGCAAAAGCAGCAGCAGAGGCTCTTGGTATGGAAGTTATTATCCAGACTTCTTCCTCCTCCAATGATATTCCCCAGGTAATTTCTTCCGTTGTCGGTCTTGCAGATGCAATCTATATTCCTTCCGATAACGCATTTGCTTCCGCAATGGCAACTGTTAACCATGTTGCAACAGAAAACCAGATCCCTGTTTTCTGTGCTGTTGAAGCAATGATTGCCGAAGGCGGCATTGCAACCACCGCAATTGATTATTACGAACTTGGAAAACAGACCGCAGCACAGGCTGTTCGTGTTCTTAACGGTGAATCTGCTTCCCAGATTGCTGTTGAAACCCAGAAAGAATGTGCTCTTGTAGTAAACAAAACCTTCGCAGAAAGCGTTGGAGTAACTATCCCCGCAGAAATTCTTGATAAAGCGGCAGTTATTTATTAATTATTGATTGGAAGTAGAAAATGAACATTATCAGCTGGCTTTGGGATATTCAGGGAGGCGCCACCCTTGGTGTTATCTGGGCAATTATGGCGCTTGGACTCTATCTCACATATCGTGTACTTAATTATGCAGACCTTACCGTTGACGGAAGCTTAACTCTTGGCGGAGCAATTTCCGCAGTTTGCGTTGCCGCAGGAGTTCAGCCGATTCTTGCAATTCTTATTGCAACTGTTGGCGGAATGATGGCAGGTTCCGTAACCGGATTCCTTCATACAAAATTCAAGATTCCGGATCTTCTGGCAGGTATTCTTACCCAGTTTGCACTTTATTCCATAAACCTCAGAATTATGGGAAAAGCAAACTTCGGACTTCTTAACGAGGTTACAATTTTCAGCCAGATAAAAGCTCTTGGCATTCCGTCAAAATGGGCAGGACTTCTTATTGGCGTTGTATTTGTAATTGTTCTTATAATCGGAGTTTATTGCTTCTTTGGAACAGAAATCGGCTGTGCTCTTCGTGCAACCGGTAATAACCCCCATATGGTAAGAGCAATGGGCGCAAATACAAAGGTATATATCGTCCTTGGTCTTATAGTAGGAAACGGCCTTGTTGCAATGTCCGGTGCACTTCTTGCACAGTATCAGGGCTATGCTGATATCAATATGGGCGTTGGTACTATCGTAATCGGTCTTGCGGCTATTATGATAGGCGAAGTTCTTTTCAGCAAAAAAACTTATTTCCACCGCCTTACCGGTGTTGTTATAGGTTCTATTGTATATAGAATTATCATTGCATTTGTTCTTCGCATCAGCCTTACGGCAGATTCCGTTATCAAGATCACCGCAGACGATATGAAACTTATCACTGCAGTTATCGTTGTTGCGGCTCTTGTTGTTCCGGGACTTAAAGATGCTGCTCTTGCAAAAGCTTCTGCAAAGGAGGGGGATTAAATGCTTGATATAAAACATGTATATAAAACATTTAATAAGGGAACCCCGGTGCAGAAAGAGGCACTTATCGACCTTAACCTTCATCTTGACGAGGGGGATTTTGTAACAATAATCGGCGGTAACGGAGCGGGAAAATCCACCATGCTCAACGCTGTTGCAGGTGTATTTGACCTTGATAAGGGTCATATCTCCATCGACGGCAACGACGTTACAAAAGATCCGGAATATAAACGTGCAAAATATATCGGACGTGTTTTCCAGGATCCTTTAAGAGGTACAGCAGGGGATATGTGGATCGAAGAAAACCTTGCATTTGCTCTTCGCCGCGGAAAAAGCAGAAGCTTTAAATGGGGAATCAGCAATAAAGAAAGAGAGCAGTTTGTAGAGCTTCTTAAAACTCTCGACCTTGGCCTTGAAGACAGACTGGATTCAAAAGTCGGACTTCTTTCCGGCGGACAGCGCCAGGCTCTTACTCTTCTTATGGCAACCATTAAAAAGCCGCAGCTTCTTCTCCTTGATGAGCACACAGCGGCGCTTGACCCCAAAACCGCAAGAACTGTTCTCGAGATGACCAATAAGGTCGTTACAGAAAACAACCTTACAACCCTTATGGTAACCCATAATATGAACGATGCTATCAAATACGGCAACCGTCTTGTTATGATGGACCACGGACATATTATTTTTGATATTTCCGGCGAGGAGAAAGAAAAACTTACAGTAGCAGATCTTCTTGCAAAATTTGAGGAAGTAAGTGGAAAAGAATTCGCTAACGACAGAATGATGCTTGCAAAATAATCAAAAGCTCCCTTTTGGGAGCTTTTTCTTTGTTTGCGGATATTGTATTTTTATCTTTTTAGGACTATAATAAAGTTGCGACACAACTAAATATTAGGGCATTTGGATAGTATGTGTTTTTATCTCCCGATAAAAATGCATGCTCTATTTTCGCATACTATCTTAATGCCGAAAAGTTGTGTCGCAGCAAGCGAGCTATGCGTTTTTTATGCGTAGCTTCGGCTGCGCATTTTTTATTATAGGGAGAGATGAAAATGGCAAAATATTGTGGTTCATGTGGAACGGAACTTGAAGATAATGCTTTATTTTGCGGAAAATGCGGAAAGAAAATAAATTGCGCTATCGAAGAAATGGAATCTGCTAGTTTTATAAAAGAAAAAATGGAAATGAATAAAAAACCAGAATCGGATAGTGCTATAAAAGAAACGATGGAAGAGTCAAAAAGAATAGATGATACAAATTCAGAAAATAAAAAGAAATCAAATAAAGAAAAAATAATTATATTATTTTTGATTGTAATCATAATTGGTTTGTTTGTTTATATTATTTTGAGTGTAGGTAAAAATAGTGTTCCAATAAATGATAGTGAAAGTCAGCAAAATGTGGAAGAAAAAATAACTGATAGTGAAAGTCAGCAAAATGTGGAAGAAAAAATAACTGATAGTAGTCAAGAAAATGAAGAGAAAGAATTAGCGAATGAAGAAATATTGGGCGAAAATAGTTCTTCGGCTTGTGATGATATTTCGAGTAATTCGGAATCTAATGTAAGTAATAAAGCGGACATGGAAGAAAATGTATCACATACTCATAATTATAACAGCTGGAAAGATACAGGAAAATCATATCATTCGAGGAATTGTTCTTGTGGAGTAGAAGAAACTGAAGCTCATTCATTTGATTTGGGGAAAATCACAAAAGAACCTACTGAAATAAGCGAGGGGATAAAAACATATACTTGTACTGTATGTGGTGCGGTGAAAAATGAAACAATCGAAAAACAACAGCATGTTCATAGTTTTGGTGGATGGATTGATGATGGAAATACTTCAACACATTCAAAATCTTGTTCTTGCGGAGAAAAAGAAACCGCAATACATATATTTGATTCGGGAAAAATAACAAAAGAACCTACAGAAACAAACAATGGCGTAAAAACATATACTTGTACTGAATGTGGTGCAACAAAAACAAAAAATATTGATAAATTACAGCATACCCATAGTTATGGTGTCTGGACTGATGATGGGAATGGTTCTACATGCTCGAAATCGTGTGCTTGTGGTGATAAAATAACACAGATGCATAATTGGACTTGGTGGGAGTACGATGATACCACACAATATAGAACTTGTATAGGGTGCGGAGTAAAAGAAATGAAGGAACATATACATGATATAGTTTATAACGAAGCTGAAACTTATTATAAATGGAGATGCAAAATCTGTGGAAAAAGTTGGGCGTTTGAACCTTAATACCTTTAATATATTTTAATAAAAGGAGATAATTAAATGAATAGAATACCGAACTGGGCTAAAATAATATTTGGGATTGTAACTTTGATTTTTTCTGTTGTGTTGTATGATAAAATTATAGAAGCAGCAACATTAATTTTTGATAGTGGATATGATATGTATAATTTGAGATCCCAAGCAGGAAACAGTGTTGCAGAACATTATTATCAACTGCATGGCGCTATTTATGCTTGCTTTGGTAAAATAATTAAAGAGTTGGCTTTAGTTATTCCTTTTACAGGAATCGTAATGGCATTCATATCTATTTATCCAGTTGTAAAAGAAAATAAAGACAAAATTAAAAACAAGATAGATACAATTAAAAATACAACACAATGTGTGGCACATATGGTTTCACAAGAAGCTGAAAACGTACAGACACCTACGTCTAAATTTGAATATGCACCGGAACCAGTATCCGAACCAACGCATGAAGATGTTTTTTGCGCAAACTGTGGGGAAAGGGTTTCCAAAGAAATGGATTTTTGTACTCGTTGTGGAAATAAAATGAATAAATGATAAATTCGGAAAAAATCCCGCTCGGCCGAGCGGGATTTTCTTTTGCATTTCTCTCTGATATGTAGTATAATACCCGTTGTAAGCGGGAAATCCCGAATTAACAGAAATGATTTTTTTACGGAGGTTTTTGAATTTATGGCAGAACAAAAGATTCTTAAACGAAGCGAAGTTCCGGAAGAATTTACCTGGAACCTTAAAGATATGTTCGAGAGCGACGAGGCATGGCTTGCCGAATACGAGGCTCTTAAGGAATACGGCGCAAAAGTTGCTGCATATCAGGGAAGACTCGGAGAAAGTGCAGAGACCCTTCTCGAGTTCTTCAAACTCGATGATGAAATCACCGTCCGTTTTGAAAAACTTCATGGCTACGCAAGCTGCCATGGCGACGAAGATATGGGCAACAGCACCTATCAGGATTTCCGCGGAAAAGCTATGAGCGTTATTGTTGCAGTTTCTTCTGCAAGCGCTTTTGCAACTCCCGAAGTTATGGCAATCCCCGAAGAAACCCTTAACAGATTCTATGAAGAATGCCCGGAACTTGAAACTTATCGCCGCAGCCTTTATAAAATCCGCAGAAGAGCAGAGCATATCCTCAGCAAAGAAGAAGAGGCTCTTCTTGCTGCAGCAAGCGAAATGGCAGATTATTCCGATAAAATCGGCAGCATTCTCCGCAACGCTGATATGAAATTCCCCTCCGTTACCGATAAAGACGGAAACGAGCACCAGCTTACCGGCGGTTCTTTTGTACCGCTTGAAGAAAGCAGCGACAGAGATCTCCGCAAAAAAGTTTTCGAGACTTTCTATGGCGTTTTTGGCGATTTTAAAAATACCATCGCTATGACTCTTGACGGCGAATTTAAACAGCGCAACTTCTTTGCAAAAGCAAGAAAATATAACACCACCCTCGAGGCTGCTCTTGACCATACCGAGGTTCCGGCAGAGGTTTATACCAATCTTATCGAGGCTGTTCATCAGAACCTTGATAAAATGTATCGCTATGTTGCTCTCCGCAAAAAGATGCTTGGCGTCGATGAACTTCATATGTACGACGTATATACCCCTATCGTAGCAGATGCCGCATCCGAAATCAGCTTTGATGAAGCAAAAGAAACCGTTCTCGAAGCTCTTGCTGTTCTTGGCGAGGACTATGTTGCGCTTCTTAAAGAAGGCTTTGAAAACCGCTGGATCGACGTTTATGAAAACGAAGGCAAACGCGGCGGAGCATATTCTTCCGGCAACAGCATTCCTCACCCTTATGTTCTTCTTAACCATAAGAACAACCTCGACAGCATGTTCACCCTTGCACATGAAATGGGCCATGCTCTTCACAGCTATCACAGCACCAAATATCAGCCTATCAACACCGCAAACTACGTAATCTTTGTAGCAGAGGTTGCTTCCACTTGTAACGAAGTTCTTCTTATGCGCCACCTCCTCAGCAAAACCACCGATAAACACGAGAGAGCATATCTCATCAACCATTTCCTCGATTCTTTCAAAGGCACCGTTTATCGCCAGACCATGTTTGCTGAATTTGAGCTTGCTATGGGTAAAATGTCCGAAAGCGGAATGTCCCTTACCGCAGATGCTCTTTCTGCAAAATATCACGAGCTTAACAAACTCTACTTCGGACCGGAAATGGTTTCCGATGACGGAATTGCTCTTGAATGGGCAAGAATCCCGCATTTCTTCTATAACTACTATGTATTCCAGTATGCAACCGGCTTCTCTGCCGCAGTTGCTATTGCAAACAAGATTCTTGAAGAAGGCGAACCTGCTGTTAAAGCATACAAAAAATTCCTTTCCGGCGGCGGCAGCACCGACCCCATTTCTCTTCTTAAGATTGCCGGCGTTGATATGAGCACCCCGGATCCTGTTAACTCTGCACTCAAACTCTTCGGTGAACTCATCGACGAGATGGAAGAGCTTATTAAATAATAAACGGATAAAGAAAAAGGCGGAAGCGTCAGCTTC
>JAFYOZ010000172.1 GCA_017547705.1 Oscillospiraceae bacterium | reverse complement strand
TCTCCAGATTTCCGGAGTATATTCCCCATATACTTTTGAGGCAAATATCAATAAAGCCGGCCCGGATTTTCTCCGCGGTTCAACAATGATGCATGAGCAGAGCCATCTTCGCGGATTTATGAACGAAGCAGAAGCGAATTTTATCGCATATCTCGCCTGTGCTCAAAGTGATGACCCATATTTCCGATACAGCGGAACCTGCCTTGCGCTTTTATATTCCATGAATGCGCTGTATTCTGCGGATTATGAACGCTGGTATGAACTTCGTGTTCAGTATCCGGAATATATCCATGCGGATATGCTCGCCCAAAACGCATATATCGACGCCCATGATACAAAAGTTGCGGAGGTTTCCGATGCGGTAAACGACACCTATCTTAAGCTTAACGACCAGCAGGAAGGTGTTCGCAGCTACGGAAAAATGGTGGATTTGCTTCTTGCATACCGCCGCGGCTTATGATATACTGAATCTGTAATATGACTATGAAAGGTGGCTATAAAAATGTCTATCTATCTCCAGGATGATGACGAAAACCAGGGTATTGAAGTTTTTTGCCCCTATTGCGGAAAACCCGTAATCGTTCCTGCCGGCTATAACCGTCAGACCTATCTCTGTCCCAGATGCCATAAGGCAATTCCCCTTTCCGAAAAAATGCTCGAAGAACTCCAGAGCAGCGCAAAAGTTGAGGAAAAGCCGAGAGTAACTTCCCCCTGCAGAAGAGACAGCCTTCTTTAATATCTGAATAAAATTAAAAGCGCACCGCAATCGGTGCGCTTTTTTTGTTCATTTCGTTCTTCTTAAAAATCTTGGTCGGAAAACAAAAACATATACGTTCATAATCTGTGTAAGAGCAAAATCGTATGCAAAGAAAAGAAGGTTTCCCATGCCGAGAAGAATCGCAACGGAATATCTTCCGAAATTTCCGAATTCCGTAAGAATATCCGGCATCTGGAAAACAAAAATAATGATCATATAAGCCAGAATAACGCAGGCATTAAAGCAGATTATCTTTAAAATCCAGGAAAGGGGCTTAAATTTAATCTTTTCCAGCCAGAATTTTGTTATGGGGTAATGTCCAAAAAACATAACAAACATCAGCATGGCCTCTTTATCCGGCGTTAAAATCATCGAGAGAATCGAAACCGCCGCATAAAGGGTGAATGCCCAGTTTGCTCCGGTTTCAACCGCAACGGCAACCATCAAAAGCCCTGCCAAAGCCGGCATCGCATATGTTGCAAAAGGAAAAACGCCTGTCATGAACATCAAAAGGGTGCAAAGCGCCGCAACCATTCCGCAAAGTGCAACTTTTTGGCTTCTTTTATTCATAAGCGTTTCTCCTTTCTGTTTATTTTAGAATGATTGTCAAATCTTTCAGGTACATTCTCTTGCGGTACCCAAAATATTCTTCGGCATGCCGCCTTGAATATTTTGACCGCGGCGCCAAACCCTGCTCGCTTCATCGTCCACTGGACGCACTTCGCAGGCTTTGCTCGGTTTCTTTTGGTTACAAAAGAAATGGGGTAGTATTCTTATAAAAAACACCTCATCAGTCAGCTGCGCTGACAGCTTCTCCTCAAGGAGAAGCCTACCCTTTAGGCAAGGGGGTCTTTTCGTCTTTTTCAGCAGCCGCTGCAAAGACAGTCGCCAAGGCAATCCATGCACATGATGGCTGTGCAGCAATCACAGCAATCGCAAGGGCAGCCATAGAACTGGGTATTTGTATTTCTTCCCGGAGAAGAACCGTATTGCTGTTGATACGCCATGCGCTGATATGCGGCGGCGTATTCCTGATTTCCCGGTTCCATCTGGTATGCTCGCTGGAAGCATTTTGATGCTTCCCCAAGCCAGCCTCTTCTGTAATATATACTTCCTTTAAGGAAATACCATTCCGCATTTCGTTTATATTCCGGAACACCGTCCAAAAGTTCATCCGCTTCTGCGATTCTGTTTTGCTGAATCAGTCTGCGAACATCGGCGAACTGGCTGTTAGGGTTATATCCTGTTCCATAGCTGTTATAGCTTGCGTTTCCGGTTCCGTATTGTCCATAGCCATATCCGCCGCCATAACTTTGTCCGCTTTGGCCATAAGATGTTTTTCCTGCTTTGCGGTCTTTCTGGATCTGGTCGTATGCGGCGTTTATATCTTTCATTTTTTCTGCCGCAACGTCTGCAAGGGGATTATCGACGTATTTATCCGGATGATACTTTTTAACAAGCTCGCGGTATGCTTTTTTTATTTCCTCGTCCGTTGCGTTTTCAGAAACGCCGAGAACTTTATATGGATTTTCCGTTTTCTTCTCCCCCTTTTTTATTTATTATTCGCTGTACTTCGTTTTTAAGTCCAAGACAAACTATATTTTCCACTATTTCCTTGTATCTGTCAAGTTCCATTAGCCCGATATCGTCCGAAAGTTCCGCAACGGTCATAAAAAGTTCCGATTTTGCTTCTGCTTTTGCGTTTTCTTCCGCAAAAATAATGGGATTATAGTTTTTCTTTTTTATGTCGTCATCAAGGTCATCAAGCGCATCGCAAAGATAGATGTATCTTCCAAGAAGATATCCGAATCTGCGGAGCAATCTTTCGTTTTCTCCATTCGAGCAAAGCGCCATAACCTCTTCGAGGAATTTTGCTGTGGGCTCTGCCGCCATATCCGGAATTTTGCATTTTTCCGCTTCGAGCTTTTTTTGCTCCTCCATCATTTTTGATGCGGCTATATCCATTTTTTCCGCATCTTTTCCGAGAGAGAGAGCCTTTTTTCTTGCATTCGCCGCAAAAGGAAGAAGAAAAATTCCGATAAGTTTTTTAAACAGACCTTTATCATAAAGGTCATCTCGTATTTTATAATAGGTTAAAACCGTTGCGGCTTTTGCCGCAAGAGATATTGCGGAATTTTCGATGCACTGGCAATGTTTTTTAAAGGGATGTGCAATACAGCGGCAATGTTCATAGGAGGGGCAGATTTTATCATCCGCGGACATTATCATCATGGCCATGA
>JAFYOZ010000171.1 GCA_017547705.1 Oscillospiraceae bacterium | reverse complement strand
TCTGCCAGCGGTATCAGACCCCATTCCTCATACATCCGCACTGTGTTTGGATGTATACCTATTATTTTTGCAATCTGATTTGTAGAATATGTACTCATCATATCTCCGTAAAATTCAAGTTTGTTTAACTGATCGTATCATAGATTCATAAAATTATAAATATAAAGACCGACCATTCAGATACTTTCGTATCAAAATGATCGGTCTTATATGGTGCGGATGATGGGACTTGAACCCACAAGGCATTGCTGCCACTGGAACCTGAATCCAGCGCGTCTGCCGATTCCGCCACATCCGCATTAGTACATAATATTTTAACATTATAAATAATATGTGTCAAGCAAATTTTTAAATGCGCTGATAATTAAAAAAAATCTGCAAAAACTAATTTTAAAAATAATGAAAGGAATGAAAAAATCATGCAGATAAAGCGCATTATCGCATTTCTTCTTTCGCTGGTTTTGCTGTTTTCCCTTTCCGGATGCAGACGGCGTAACGAAGATGAAGAAAACAAAACCCCGGAAGTTACCGAAGAGGACGAGCTTGTTATCTATTACAGCAATACGGAACTTTCCGCTGCTATGATGGCTCTTACAGAAGAATATTCAAAGATAAGCGGAAAAAAGGTCTCCTCAAAACTTTCCGCATCAAACCTTATGGGCGATATCGAGACAAACAAGGCTGCCCTTTATGTTGTTGATACAAAAAGCGATCTTTCAAAAATGCATTCCGGCGGCTTTTTTATGGATCTTCTCAATGATATCGGTTTTTCCAATGTGATTACAGGAATTCCGGCAGGGCTCCAACTTAATAACACAGGACTCGGAAGCTACGGAATCCCTCTGATGCTCGAAGGCTATGGCTATATTTTTGATATGAGCATGCTTCGTGCTCTTTTTGGAGAAGAGAGCGCAAAATCTCTTTCGGATGACCTTAAAGCGTGCTCATATACGGATTTTGCCGGTTTTGTTGCGGCGGTGGATACCTATATCGCTGCTCCGACTGATGCAAAAATAACCGTTAACGGGAACACCTATACCTTTATCAAGGAGAAAACTGATAAAGCAAAAAACCTTACCGGCGTTTTTTCTCTCAATTATGACAGCGCAGAGGCAGCAAAAGCACTTTTGAGCACCGCTTTTGGCACAAAATTTGCCGGAAGATACGAGGTGCTCAGCGCTGACGAAACGGGGCTCGATTCCATGAGCGGGATTTTCTCTGCTTTTACAGAGGTGCTCGATCTTCATTCAAACCATATCTCCGGCCCGGAGGGAAGCATCTCCAGAGGGGAAGAATTTTCCGGCGGGGACTATAACTATTCCACAGCCGTTGACCTTTTTACAAGAGGCTATGCTCTTTTTTATCCGGGCGGAACTTCCGATGCGGCAGATTTTGAAAAATCCGCAGAGGGTTTTGGTGCGGAACTTGATATAATCCCCATGAAGCTTCCTCTTTCCGATGAGGATATAACCGTTTCCGGAATGAGCATGGAAAAACTGAATCGCTCAATCGTTATCGGAAGCCGCTATTATCTTGCGGTAAATCCCAATGCTGATGTAAAGCTTACCGCCATGGCAAAGGATTTTATCAGCTGGCTCTATGAGGATGAAGCAGGAAAAAACGCATATTCTGCCGCTTTTGGCGCTGTTCCCCATAGTTTTGGATACTTTGTGAATGAGGAAAATTCTGCTCCTGCTCCGGAAGAAAGAACCGTAGAAGAAAATCCCGTTTCGGAGGATGTTCCCGGCGAATCCGAAGAAATCCAAAGCGATATTCCTGCTCCCGTTCCAAGCCACAGAATCGAATCCTCTCTTATGCAGTCCGTTGCGGAATATTACGCAAAGGGAGATTGGATCCCGGATATGAGCACGGCGCTTCCGGATGGCTGGAGCGATGAGGTGCTCGGCGAAGGACTCTTCGATCTTTTTGGTATGGAAACATGGTCCGAAGACGACAGAAGAAAATTTTCGGAAACTCTCATCGGCGGCTGGAAGGACAGACTTAATAAAGGATAAATTGACGCAAGAAAAAAGAGCAGCAAAGCAAAAGCTTTGCTGCTCTAATAAAATCAAAATCAATCGTAGCTTCTTACTACGGAGATAACTTTTCCAAGAACATCGACGGAATCAACGATAATGGGTTCATAATCATCGTTTTCCGGCTGGAGACGGAAATGTCCGTCCTCTTTATAAAAACGTTTTACCGTTGCGGAATCTTCAACAAGAGCGACGATAATTTCGCCGTTTCTTGCTTCCGGGGTTCTTCGAACAATAACGATATCGCCATCGAGGATTCCGCATTTTATCATGGAATTTCCGTGAACATGAAGCGCAAAAAGATCGGTGGTATTGCCCGGATACGGAACATATTCCGTAACCTCTTCCTCCGCAAGAATCGGAGAACCTGCTGCAACATGTCCAAGAACCGGAATCGTTCCGGGAGGGGTCTGGCTTTTAAGTTTAATTGCGCGGTTTTGATTTTCTCCGATGGAGATTCTTCCCTCTGCCTCGAGTTCTTTAAGATAGCGATGAACGGTGGAAGTGGATTTTATATCCAGCTCTGCACAGATTTCTCTAACCGTAGGGGGATAACCGTTTTCATTAATAAAATCGGTCATATAGTTAAAGATAAGTTCTGCTTTATTACCCATAAAACATTAACTCCTTTCAGACATTCGCAATTATCCGGATAAATTATAGCACATATGTTCTTGTTTGTAAACATATGTTCGCAAAAAATATGTTCATAAAAATATTTTTAAAAATATCATGTTTCTTCACACGTTGTTCACTTTTCTGTAACAAATAAAAAAATAACAGTGCTATAATATAGATGTACTCAAAAAGAGCCGCAAACTTTTTGAGCTACACCCTCCTCAAAAACTCAAACTAATTGACTTAAAAGAGAAAAACGCCGGGATTGACCACCCCGGCGTTTTTCTTTTTATGCATTTTTAATACCTTCCCCTCTGGGAAGTTTTTTCAGAACGTCGAGGACGACGTTATCCACAGTTAGTCGAGCATCAAAGTTATACAGAAAACCGTTGCCGGCCTGAACGGCGACGGTCGAGATTCGGAATCGCCGTTTTTTCGGTGGAGAGCTTTGTCCCCTTTGTTTAGGGGACAGTTGA
>JAFYOZ010000170.1 GCA_017547705.1 Oscillospiraceae bacterium | reverse complement strand
GCACCGCCTTTTTAAAATCTGAAATAGAGGAAAGGGTTAAAAGAGCCGTCTGCAAGGTATCCGGTAACCGTTATGAGCACAGCAACATAAAAAATCGGTCTCATCACAGAAATGAGCACGGAACCTGTTTTTGTGGAATCCAGCTTTTTGAGCAGATTCTTTATAACCGGAGTTGAAAGAACTGCGCCGGCAATAATCATAACGCCATAGCTCTTAAGATAATACATGGTTTCAATACCGGAAAGGGGTATTCCGGAAAGTCCGAACATTCCCTTGATATCCACGATGGCTCCTGCCATATTTGCGGAATTGAAGATAACAAAACCGATGGCAGTAAAGAAAAGGACGTATATATGGCTTATAAATCCCGGGGCTTTATCGAGCCATTTTTTAAGCCAGAGTTTTTCGATTACAAGAAGAACTCCATAGAAAAGGCCCCATACCATAAACTGCCAGTCTGCGCCATGCCAGAAACCGGTTAAGAACCATACAACAAAGATGTTGAAAAGCCAGCGGGATTTTGTGCATCTGTTTCCTCCAAGGGGGATATATACATAATCCCTGAACCAGCTTCCAAGAGACATATGCCAGCGGCGCCAAAATTCCGTAATGCTTTTGGAGATATATGGGAAATCGAAGTTTTCCAAAAATTCGAATCCGAAGATTCTTCCAAGGCCGATTGCCATATCGGAATATCCGGAGAAATCGAAATAAATCTGGAGCATAAAGCTTATGGCATACATCCAGTAAAAGAGAACCGTCTGTTCGGAACTTTCGCGGAAGACCGAGCAAAGCTCGCCAAAGGTATTTGCAAAAAGAACCTTTTTTCCAAGTCCGATGCAGAATCTGTGGATTCCGTATGCGGTTTTTTCAAGAGTATGGGTTCTTGTATCAAGCTGCTGCGCAATATCAACATAGCGAACAATCGGGCCTGCAATAAGCTGGGGAAAAAGAACAACATAGGTTCCAAAATCGATTATATTGCGTTTTGCTTTTGCATCGCCGCGGTAAACGTCGATGGTATAGCTTGCAATCTGGAAGGTATAAAAGCTGATACCAACAGGAAGAGCTATTCTTAAAAGCGGAACAGAAAGTCCCGTTGCGGCATTAAAATTCGAGATAAAGAAATCCGCATATTTAAAATAGCAAAGGAAAGCAAAGCTTATACAGACAGAAACTATCATAAAAGCTTTTTTTGCCTTCTGTGTCTTTGCCTTTTCCATAAGAAGCGCAAAGCCCCATGCAAGGCTTATGGAAGCCGCCATAAGAAAAACATAAACCGGTTCGCCCCAGGCATAGAAAACAAGGCTGAAGGCAAAGAGAACGCCGTTCTTAAGTTTTTTTGGAGCTATGGCATAGCAAAGAAGCACAGCCGGAAGAAAATAATAAAGGAAAGGTATGCTCGAAAAGAGCATAAGTTCACCTCCAAATAGAAATAAGGCTTTTCTCTATAAAGAAAAGCATATTTTAAAAGGCGCATCGGAAGATGCGCCCTTTTTTGTTCAATCAGAAAATTATCTGGTATAAACAGTTGCTTCGCCGCCGCAAACAGCGTTAAATGCTGCAACAGCGTTTTCGGAAGTAAGACCATACTGGCTGTCTGCCATATAGAGCATTACAAGATCGCCGTATGCTGCAACAGCAAGATCGTCTGCTTCAACGCAAACCCATTTTCTGGTGTTGATGCCATTGAGCATTTCGGTTGCAACGGATTCAGCATCAGCAGAATCGTTAAGACGAACGATTACCATGGAGTATGCCTGGGAACCCATCATTGCTTCGGAGAATGCGGATTCTTTAACTTTGGAGTTATCAGCAAGGCCGGTGTAATAGGGGAAGCTTTCTGCATCCATATCAGCAAGGTTCATGGTCATAACGGGGAATTCGGGAATGGTTTCGAATTCAGCATAGATTTTTTCGATGAGTTCTTCGGGAGTACCTTCAACGGGGTTAACGGTTGCTTCGGTATCTGCGGAAGGTTCTTCGGTTTCGCCGTTATTGCCGGAGCAAGCAGCAAAAGAAAGCATCATAAGCATTGCGAGGATAAGTGCAAGAATTTTTTTCATTTTTTATAGTTCCTTTCAAAAATAAATTAACTGTTTTGTTTCTGGTTTTATTATGCCCAAAAGGACAGTATATATTAAGTGCGAAAAAAAATCAATTTTATTGCATAAATTTATAAAAATTTTTTTATTTTTTATAATTTTATGCTGTATCCAGCCTTTTCAACCGCCTCTTTTATGGTTTCATCGGGTATTTCTTCGCTCATCTTTATCACAGCATTATCATAAAGGCAGGAAGCATTGACCTCGATAATTCCCGGAATCGCCTCGAGAGCCTCTTTTACATGTGCTTCACAATGTCCGCACATCATTCCGTTTATGCCATAGGTTTTTTCGATCACGATTTCGGAAGGTTCTTCCTCTATGGAAAGATTCTCTGCTTCTTCCGGTTTTTCTTCCGGTTCTTCGCTTTGGATTTCTTTATATTTTGTTTTAATCTTTTTATCCTTTTTGGAATCGAAGATATTTACAAAATTAAGGCGAAGAGCATTTGTTACAACGCAAAAACTAGAAAGGCTCATGGCTGCTGCGCCGAACATGGGGTTAAGTTCCCATCCGAAAGCGGCAATAAAAGCTCCGGCAGCAAGAGGGATTCCGATAGTGTTATAGATAAACGCCCAAAAAAGGTTCTGACGGATATTGCGGAGAGTTGCTCTTCCAAGAGCGATTGCTGCAGGCACATCCGAAAGGCGGCTTTGCATCAAAACGATATCCGCACAGTCTATAGCAACATCCGTTCCGGCTCCGATGGCAATTCCGATATCGGAGGAGGCAAGAGCAGGAGCATCGTTTATTCCGTCGCCGACCATTGCGGTTTTTCCCATATTTTTAAAGCGGAGAACAGCTTCTTCCTTTCCCTCCGGAAGAACCCCGGCAATAACCTCATCAACGCCGACCTGTTCGGCAATGGCTTTTGCGGTTCTTTCATTATCGCCGGTTAACATGACGGTTTTTATGCCCATATTTTTAAGGCGCAAAACCGCTTCCGGGCTTTCTTCTTTAATAGTATCCGCAACGGCGATTATTCCGAGGAATTTTCCGTTTCCACTGAAGAAGAGAGGAGTTTTTCCGCTGTTGGCAAGTTCTTCGGATAAAAGAACCGTTTCTTCCGGAATCGGTGCGGTGTTTTTTATAAAATCAAGGTTTCCGCCGAAAACCGGGATTTCCCCAATCATTCCTGCAACGCCGCTTCCGGGAAGGGCATAAAATCCGCTGATTTCCGCGGTTTTAATTTCGAGTTCCTCTCCCCTTTTAACGATTGCTTTTGCAAGAGGATGTTCGCTTTTTTCTTCAAGAGATACGGCGATTTTCATAAGGGCGTTTTCGCTCACCTCTTCCGCAGGAAAAATATCCGTAACGGAAGGTTCGCCTTTTGTTATGGTTCCGGTTTTATCCATAACAACAATTTCTGTTCTTCCTGCTTCTTCAAGAGCCGCGGCGGTTTTATAGAGGATTCCGTTTTTTGCGCCAACTCCGCTTCCGACCATAATTGCAACCGGGGTTGCAAGTCCAAGAGCACAGGGACAGCTTATTACAAGAACGGAGATTCCCCTCGCTATTGCAAAGCCAAAGCTTTCTCCAAGCATGAGCCATATAATAAAGGTTATAACCGCAACGGAAATTACCGCAGGAACAAAAATTCCGGAAACTTTATCCGCAACTTTTGCGATGGGAGCTTTTGTTGCGGCGGCTTCTTCAACCATTTTTATGATTTTTGAAAGGGTTGTATCTTCCCCAACCCTTGTTGCTTCGCATTTTATAAATCCGCTCTGGTTTATAGTTGCAGCAGAAACGGAAGAATCGACTGTTTTATCAACCGGGATGCTCTCTCCGGTAAGTGCGGATTCGTTAACAGCGGTTTCGCCCTCGATTACGATTCCGTCAACAGGAATACTTTCTCCCGGGCGAACAACAAAGATATCACCTTTTCTTACTTCCTCAATGCCGACGGAAACTTCCTTTTCATCACGGATAACCGTTGCGGTTTTTGGAGCAAGGTTCATAAGAGAACGAAGAGCAGAGGTTGTTTTTCCCTTGCTTCTGGCTTCAAGCATTTTTCCGACAGTTATAAGCGCAAGAATCATCGCGGCGGATTCGAAATAGAATTCATGGAGATAATGATGCGCCGCAGAAAGATTTCCGGAAATAGTTTCCTCCGTCATGGCATAGAGCGCATAAACGCTATAAACAAACGAAGCGCCGGAACCAAGAGCAACAAGGGTATCCATGTT
>JAFYOZ010000169.1 GCA_017547705.1 Oscillospiraceae bacterium | reverse complement strand
CAGAAATCGAAATTGAAAAAGATTCGGAAACAGAAATAAACGTGAAAATCGTTTCAAAATATGAGTCCCACCAGGCTTTTACCGTTGAGATCCCGGTTTCGTTCGGCGATAAGCTTGAGGGAAAATTCAGTGTTGATTTTCTTGAGACCGTTTCAGCGGAAGATTCTTCAAACGGGGTCGGAAGCGAAGATATTCCGCCGGAAAATTCTTCGGGAGAAGAAAACGGATTTGTTTCGGGAAATTCCGGGACAAACGCACAGACGGTCGATTCGGAGGCCGAAACCAACGGACTTAAATCGGTTTCGAGAATAAAGCCGGACGGAAAGCTCCCGGTTAAGATGGATCTTCCGAACGGAACAACTTTTGTAAGAATAGGACTTTTTGAAAACGGAGAAATTTCCGACCTTCCGGAAGGAACAAAAATAAGTACCGATGAGGGCGGAAGTTACTATATGATTTTCGGCGGAGGAATCGCCGAATTCGGGCTGTCCGGATTTTTTATAACAGAATCGGGATATTCGCTTTTGCTTGATTTTGAAAAAGCTGAACTTGGGGAAAGAGAAGAAATCACTGTTGCGGTCGAAGCTTTTTCCAGTTTAGGAAAGCTTGGAGATTATAACATTTCCGTAAAGACAGATGTGGACGGAACGGGAAATATCAAAAAAGTTTCTGCGGTCCATAATATGGAAATTGAGGAAAGCGGAGATGTTCAAAACGAAGGATCTGTTCTTCTTTCAAAAGGAGATTGGATCAAAACGGAATTTCCGAAAGAATGGGCAGAAGAATCTGCTCTTATGTGTTCGGTCCAGATCCTTTCCATTTCGGGTGACGGAAAACCGGTTTACGTAAGTGCGGACGAAAGTTTTGAACCGAGCTATACGGTCGATGATTTTTGTGTTCTTACAATAAAACCGGGAGAAATGCTTCCGGCGGCGGGAACATATCAGGCTTATATAAAATGGGAATTTGAGGGAATTTGTTTCTACAAAGATCGAGTGACCTTTTTTATAAACTATTTATCCGATACATATTCAACCTTTGAAAGTTAGGAGGTGCCTTGAAAGTGACAGAAACACAGAAACGAATAGAGGCATATCAGAAGATATTACCTGATATAAAAGAAAAAGTGATTGCAGTGGCAATGCTTCTCGCGCTTTCCGTGATTATGCTGACGTCGGCTTCCTTTGCATGGCTTACAATTTCGTATGCGCCGGAAGTTACTCAGATTTCAACAAATATCACGGCAAACGGTAACCTTGAGATAGCGCTCGCCTCCGGAACGCAGGCTGTTCCGATTGAACCGGACGAATCCAAAGTCGGGGATTCTTCCGCAAGCTCGGGACAAAGCACCGCAGCTTCGAATATTACCTGGGGTAACCTTATAAACCTTTCCGACCCGGTTTACGGCCTTGGAAACCTCACTCTCCGTCCGGCACAGCTTAATACCACTGCGCTTCTTACAAGACCGCTTTACGGCGCACTTTACAGCGAGGACGGCCGAATTGAAATGCTTGATAAGAACTTCGGATATACTTCATGGGTGCCTCCGGAAGGAAATATTCCGGGACGTTTTATGGCTTCACAGAAACTTGGCGTAAGAGCAATT
>JAFYOZ010000168.1 GCA_017547705.1 Oscillospiraceae bacterium | reverse complement strand
TAAAAAAACACTTGCTTTTTTTATTTCGATGCGATATAATAACTCTCGCTCTACTATGGATTTGGACGGTTAGCTCAGCTGGTAGAGCTTCCGCTTGACGTGCGGAAGGTCACAGGTTCGAGTCCTGTACCGTCCACCATTTGAAAAACGCATCGGCGACGGCTGATGCGTTTTTCTTTTTTTATTTACAAAATCGCTTCTTGGTGGCATAATGATAACAAATACAACAAGAAGCGGGGGATACTTATGAAAAAGAAAATTTTGTTCGGTGTTGCATTCGGAATCGCTGCAGCGTCGGCAGTTGCTGTTACAGTAAACAAAATTTCTAAAGAACTTAAAAATGAATCCGATGAGGAAGTATTTTATTCTCCCATGGAAGATAACCGCGTAAAAGTTTCATACGGTTCTTCCGAAACCGCAAAAGGTCTTACTTGCATCAAAATTAAGGTGGGGGACGATTTGGATGATGATAGCTGTAAGCTTGTCGTTCTTGCAAAAAAAGATGCGGCTCTTTCCTATGAATGGCTGGATAATGAACATTTCAGACTCCTTATCGGAAACGAAAAGTATAAACAGTGCTGTGATGTTACTTTCGATGGCGGAAACATAAATGCACAGTATTATATTTCAAAAACCTGAATATAGAAAAACGGCGGAAGATTTCTTCCGCCGTTTTATTATTTATAAAAAATAATTGCATTATATATGTTGTGTATGTTATAATAAACTGTTCTAATATACAAAAATTTATAAGGAGGCGGTATTTTGCGGATAATCGGAATCGACCCGGGCTATGCAATAGTCGGTGTTGGCGTTGTGGATTACGTAAAAAATAAGTTTTATCCGGTAAAATACGGCGCTGTGGATACTCCTGCAGGAACTCCTTTTGAAGAACGATTGAGAATGATTTACGATACGGTTTCCGAAGTTATTGCGGAAACAAAGCCCGAATGTATGAGCATAGAAAGGCTCTATTTTAATAACAACCAGAAAACGGCTATCGACGTTGCGGAAGCAAGAGGAGTTATCCTTCTTGCGGCAATTAAAGCCGGAATCCCGATTTTTGAATATACCCCGCTCCAGATAAAACAATCCCTTGTAGGATACGGAAGAGCGGAAAAACATCAGGTTCAGATGATGGTAAGAGATACCCTTAAGCTTGAATCGGTTCCAAAACCCGATGATACCGCAGATGCCCTTGCGGCGGCAATCTGTCACGGATACAGCCACGGTTCTCTGCTATCAAAAGTTATGAAAGAAACCAGATAATGAGGATAAAATCATGATATACAGTCTTAACGGAAAACTTTTGCATATTGAGGAAAGTTTTTTTGTTGTTGAATGCGCCGGAGTCGGATATCTCTGTAAAGCATCCGCAACAACTCTTTCCTGCCTTCCGCCAAAAGGAAGCGATGTTTTCGTATATACCACAATGACATATAACCAGGAAACCGGAACCGATCTTTACGGATTTTATGACAGAGCGGAGCAGGATTGCTTTAAAATGCTCACCTCTATTTCCGGAATCGGTCCGAAGGCGGCTCTTGCGGTTCTTTCGGAATTTACTCCGGATTCTTTTGCTCTTGCTGTTGCATCCGGAGACGCAAAAGCGATTACAAGAGCAAAAGGCATCGGTCCAAAGGCTGCCCAGAGAATAATTCTTGAGCTTAGGGACAAAATTTCCAATGAATCCGTCACAAAAGGATTTTCTTCTGCGCCTTCTGTTTCCGTCGGAAAAATCGGCGGAAATGCAGGCGAAGCAATCGCCGCAATGGTCAGCCTTGGATATACAAATTCCGAGGCAGCTTCCGTCATCGGAAAACTTGATCAGAGCCTTCCTGTTGATGAAATGATAAAGGCGGCTCTTAAGGCAATCGCCATGAAACGATAAGGAGTGATTTTATATGCTTTCCAATGAAAGAGATTTTGAAAACAGAATAGTCGCTCCGGAATATGAGGAAACGGACAGAGAAAACGAAGTTTCTCTCCGTCCGAAGACCCTTGATGAATATATCGGCCAGACAAAGGCAAAAGAAAATATGGCGGTATATATCGAAGCAGCAAAACGCCGCGGAGAGGCTCTTGACCATGTTCTTCTCTATGGTCCTCCTGGTCTTGGAAAAACAACCCTTTCAGAAATTATTGCGAACGAAATGGGCGTAAACTTCAGGATAACAAGCGGCCCTGCAATAGAAAGACCCGGCGATCTTGCGGCGCTTTTAACGAACCTTAATGAAAACGATATACTTTTTATCGATGAGATTCATAGAATGAACAGAAGCGTTGAAGAAGTTCTCTATCCCGCTATGGAGGACTATGCGCTTGATATAATCGTAGGAAAAGGCCCATCAGCAAGAAGCATCCGTGTTGATCTTCCGCATTTCACCCTTATCGGAGCAACAACAAGAGCCGGCCAGCTTTCTGCACCTCTTCGCGACAGATTTGGCGTTGTTGCAAGGCTGGAGCTTTATTCCCCGGCGGAACTTTGTAAAATCGTTGAACGAAGTGCCGGAATCCTCAATATAGAGGTTGAACACGAAGGCGCAATGGAACTTGCAAGAAGAAGCCGCGGAACTCCCCGAATAGCAAACAGATTCCTTAAAAGGGTTCGAGATTTTGCGGAAGTTATCGGAAACGGAGTTATCACAAAAGAAATTGCGGCGGAATCTCTTTCCCGTCTTGAAGTTGATGAACTCGGACTGGATTCCATCGACCGCAGACTTCTTACGATGATGATTAAAAACTATAACGGCGGCCCGGTTGGACTCGAAACCCTTGCTGCAGCAACGGGAGAAGAAGCTGTTACTATTGAAGACGTATATGAGCCCTATCTTATGCAGATAGGTTTTCTTACAAGAACACCGAGAGGACGCTGTGCAACAGCTCTTGCCTATGAACATCTTGGTATGATTATGCCGGCACAACCCTGCGGTGAATGCGAACAAATGAGAATAGGAGACTGATTTATGGGAAGAATTTTCGGAACAGACGGCGTACGCGGCATTGCAAATGAAAAGCTCGATGTTGAACTTGCTCTTGCAATTTCCCGTGCAGCAGGAATCATTATTAAAAGTCAGACCAAAGATAAACCGAAGGTCATAGTCGGAAGAGATACCAGACTTTCCGGAACCATGCTCGAAGCAGCAGTTGCCGCCGGACTTTCTTCCGTTGGCTGTGATGTTGAACTTCTCGGAGTTGTTCCGACTCCGGCTGTGGCATATCTTGTAACAAAACTCGGGGTTTCCGGCGGTGTTATGATTACCGCAAGCCATAACCCTTATGAGTATAACGGAATCAAATATTTCGGTTCCACCGGTTTTAAGCTTACCGATGAACAGGAAAACAGAATCGAAGGAATCGTTCTCGACGGAAGCGAGCCTATTGAACTCGCTAAAACCGGAGAAATCGGAACCATCAGCCATAATACCGAGGCAGTTGATCTCTATGCAGAGCATATCGCGGGAACAGTAGGAGATCTTTCCGGAATCAAAATCGCTGTTGACTGTGCAAACGGCGCATCCTATGCAACAGCAAAGAAAATCTTTAATAAAGTTAACGCAGATGCAACCTTCCTTAACTGTGAACCCAACGGTGTTAACGTAAACCTTAACTGCGGTTCTCTCCATACCGCAGGCCTTGGAAAATACGTTAAAGAGTACGGTTTTGATATTGGCGTTGCATTCGACGGCGACGCAGATCGCTGTCTTGCTGTTGATGAAAATGGCGAACTTATCGACGGCGACATGATGATGGCAATTCTTGCAAAAAGATTCGTGGAAGAGGGAAGACTTCATAAGAATATCCTCATCCCCACCATCATGAGCAATATGGGTCTCTTTAAGTTTGCGGAACAGTATAAAATCAACTGCTATCCCACCAAAGTCGGCGACAGATATGTTCTTGAAAACCTTCTCAAGCTCAACGCTTCTCTTGGCGGCGAACAGAGCGGACATATCATCATTCCGGAATATATGACCACCGGCGACGGAGAACTTTCCGCACTCATGCTTATCGAAAGCATGAAGCTTTCCGGAAAGAAAGCTTCCGAACTTAAAAAAGTGATGACCGTATATCCCCAGGTTATGGTAAATATCGAAGCAACCCCGGAAATGAAAAAACACCTTGATGATGTTGAGGTAAAAAGCTATCTCGATATTGAAACAAGCCGTCTTGAAGGCGACGGAAGAATCCTTGTTCGTCCTTCCGGAACGGAACCCCTTATCCGCATTATGATTGAGGGAAAAGACCAGGAAAAAATAAACGCACTCGTTCTCGAATGTGCCGAAACACTTAAAAATCTTATCAGCTGAGGTTAAAAATGAGATATACAAAAGATTGGAAAGACTATGAACTTCTGGATTGCTCCGAGGGCGAAAGACTTGAACGCTGGGGAAAAGTTATTCTTATAAGACCCGACCCCCAGGTTATCTGGAACACCCCGAAGGAACATCCCATGTGGAAACACGCAGACGCAAGATATGTTCGTTCCTCTGCCGGCGGCGGACATTGGGAATACCGCAGAGAACTTCCGGAATTCTGGAAGATAAACTATAAAGACCTCACCTTTAAAATCAGCCCCACCGGCTTTAAACATACCGGACTTTTTCCGGAACAGGCCGTTAACTGGGATATGATGCGTGAGAAAATATCCGAAGCAAAAAAAGAGGGAAAAGAAATCCGCGTTCTTAACCTTTTTGCATATACCGGCGGCGCAACTCTTGCTGCCGCTTCTGCAGGAGCAACTGTTTGCCATGTCGATGCCGCAAAGGGCATGGTACATTGGGCAAGAGAAAACTCCGAACTCTCTGAACTTAACGAAAAACCTATCCGCTGGATCATCGACGACTGCAAAAAATTCGTCGAGAGAGAAATCCGCCGCGGAAGCAAATATGACGCTGTAATCCTCGATCCTCCTTCTTATGGAAGAGGCCCCGGCGGCGAAGTATGGAAGCTCGAAGAGCATATCTATGAGCTTATAAGCCTTGTTGCAGGCGTTCTTAACGATGATCCGCTTTTTGTTCTTCTTAACTCCTATACAACCGGACTTTCTGCATCAACCATGGCATACGTTCTTGGTGCAAACATGAAAAACTTCGGCGGAAAAGTTTCTGCGGAAGAAATCGGTCTTCCCGTAACCGCAAGCGGAATGGTTCTTCCCTGCGGCTCTTCCGCAATCTGGATGAAAGACTGATAAAAAGGCTTCTTCTTGATGAGAAGACTTGAAAGGAAGTGATTTTATGCTCGACCCAAAAGTATATCTTGAAAAAGACCCGGTTCTTCATGCGGATATGCTTGATGCTCTTTGCGATGAAAAAACAAAGGTGATCTATTCCGAAGAGGACGGAGTTTTGCTCCGTATTGAAGGAGATGGTCCCTATGCCGTTTCTGCATCAACATCAGAAGCCATGACAAAGATGGCGGAGCTTATTGATGAAGAACATTTTGGCGCAGTTATAAGACCTTTCCGCTTTATTCCGGAATTTTTTGCGGTAAAAGGAAAAATGGGAATGATGCCATGTTATCAGACAGTTTATATAAATAAAGAACCGCTTTTTGAAAACAATGTTCCCGGAATAGAGATAAAACCCCTTACTATGGAACAGCTCCGCTTCGTCTGTGATAATTACGAGGACGATGAGGAATACATAAAAAGCCGCATAGAATACGGAATGCTCGGCGCATTTGATGAAGAAGGAAACTGCGCCGGATTTATCGGATTCCACGGCGAAGGTTCAATGGGACTTCTTACGGTTCTTCCGGAATACCGCAGAAGAGGAATCGGAGAAGCTCTTGAATCCAGAAATATAAACCGCCGCCTTTCCGAAGGAAGAATTCCCTACGGTCATGTGGTGGTAGGAAATGAAAAATCCCTTGGATTACAGAGAAAAAAGGGCATGGCTCTTTCAGAAAATCTTGTAACCTGGGTTTTTAACGGATGGTAATTATTTAATTTTCACATAAAAAGGATTTAAAATGTCTAAAAAAAGTTTTATTGAAGCAAACAGAATAAGCTTTAGTTATCCGAGCTATGATGGAATAATTCCGCCTCTTGTTCTTGATGGGGTAAGCATCTCCATCGAAGAGGGAGAGTTTATGGCGGTTCTTGGCCATAACGGTTCGGGAAAATCCACCCTTGCAAAGCATTTTAATGCGATTCTTGTTCCGACAGAGGGAGAAGTTTCCGTTAACGGAATAAAAACCGCAGACGAAGCAAAGCTTTTTGAAATCCGCCAGGAAGTTGGAATGGTCTTCCAGAACCCGGATAACCAGATCGTTGCAACCATAATCGAAGAGGACGTTGCTTTTGCGCTGGAAAACCTTGGAGTTCCTC
>JAFYOZ010000029.1 GCA_017547705.1 Oscillospiraceae bacterium | reverse complement strand
GATTCATCCGGAAGGCCGATTATCATATGGGTGATAACATATATTCCTTCTTTTTTAAGGCGGCGAACTGCGTCGTCATAGACAGAAAGGGGGTACCCTCTGCGGATATATTCCGCGGTTTTTTCGTGGATAGTCTGGAGTCCGAGTTCGACCCAAACAGGCTTGATTTTGTTGAGTTTTGAAAGAAGTGATATAACCTCATCCGGAAGACAGTCCGGTCTTGTTCCGATTGAAAGGGCAACAATATCCGGATGAGAAATCGCTTCGGAAAAAAGGCGCTGCATTTTTTCAATAGGGCCATAAGTGTTCGTATAGCTTTGAAAATAGGCGATGTATTTTCCGGAAGGGTTCTTTTTAGATACCCTTTCCTTTCCTTTTTCAATCTGCTCAAAAACGGATTCGCAGGGTTTTTCAGCAAAATCGCCGGAACCCCCAAGACAGAAAATACATCCGCCGGTTCCGATTTTTCCGTCACGGTTCGGGCAGGAAAAACCGCCTTCCAAAGCGATTTTATATACCTTTTCTCCAAATTTTTCCCGCATCTCATCATTAAGAGAACGATACATATTTTTCTGCCTCCTTCCGTTTTGCTTCTGTCTATAATTTTATCATATAACCCATTCGGATTACCATAGAAAACGAAAAAATATTTTTTTGAGCACGAAAATTTACTCCGTGCTCAAAAGATGAGCATTGCAAAAACAGCGGTGCTCAAAGTTCAAAACAGCGCACTTTTTATATGTAGATTGACTTTATATTATCAAAATACTATAATAAAACTGAAAAATGGGGGTTTTTGTCCCCGATTAATTAACATCCGGAGGATACCACCATGTTTTGTAACAAATGCGGAAAAGAACTTCCGAGCGAAGCACAGTTTTGCAACTTTTGCGGCGCTCCTGTAACAAAAGTACAGCCCCAGCCTGCACCCCAGCAGACATATCAGCCTGCACCGCAGCCTGCTCCTGCACCGGCTGCTGCAAAAAAACAGAAAAAGAAAAAATCCAACGTTATCGGAATTATCATTTCGCTTGTTGTTGCGTTGGTCGTATATTTCGGCGTAAGATTTATTGCAGAAAACTTTATTTTCAATAAACCCTCTAACAACAGCTCCGTAAACAGCAGCAGCAGTTTTATCAGCACCGAAACCAGCTCCGCTGTTAAGGAAGAGCCGAAAGAATCCCTTACTGCTTCCTGCATTTACGGCGGACTTTATGATGAATACGATGTTTTTTTATACGGACCCGCTTCTCTTTATCTTCCGGATTATGAACTTCTTCCGGGAGAAAACGGCGAACAGGATATGCTTATTTCTTCCGACGGAAAATATGTCGTTGCCGCATCCTGCGAAACTGCGGTTCTCGGCGTATCCTATAATTCCACAACCGAGGAAAGCATCCTCAGCTCTTTTACTTCCGATGAAAACGCAGAGATGGTCTATTTCTATAAATACTATCAGGAAGGCTATCCGACAATTACATATATCGTAAAATGCACCCTCGGCGGAGTTGATCAGTATGCCGGTGAGATTATTGTTCTCCAGGATGAAACCTCCACAGAGGTTTTGAGAATGGCCATGTATACCCTCGCAGAAAACGGATACAGTGAAATCGAAATTACTTTTATGGGACTTTTGATTGACCCTTTACTTGCTCCGACTTTTGAAGACACTAACGTTATGGACCCCAAAAGGATAACTGTTAAATAAAAGAGGTATCTAAAATGGACGATATTTTAAACCAACTCGACAGTCTTTCTATAGAAGAACTTGAAATTGTTCTTCGCCGCGGAAATTTTCTTCTCGATAAGAAAAAAAGAGAGGAAGCACAAAGACTTATAAGAGAACAGGAGCTTATTCGCCAGGAGAAAATTGCCCAGGAAAAAGCCCGCCAGGAAGAAATCGCTGAACTTCAGCGCAAGCTTGTGGAACTTCAGAACCAGAAAATCGAAATTCCGGAGGAACCTAAAAGAGTTACCGGCGAAAGCTTCGTGATGTACGTTATGGACGAAGATAAAAAGCAGGAATCTGCTCCGGAAGAAGCTCCGAAAGCTGCTCCTGTCGAAGCTCCGAAACCGAAGGAAATCTCCTGTCCTAACTGTCACCAGATGAACAGCGCAGAAAGCCTTTTCTGCCTTAAATGCGGAACAAAACTTTCCCAGCCGCAGGTTCAGCAAAAAGCAGAACCGGTACAGAAACCGAACGAGATTTCCTGCCCCAACTGCCACCAGATGAACAGCCCTGAAAGCGCATTCTGTCTTAAATGCGGAACAAGACTTTCCCAGCCGCAGGTTCAGCATCAGCCCCAGGCTCCGGTTTATACTGCACCGGCTCCTGCTCCGAACCAGAACATAAGCGCTGCACAGGTAAAATATTTCGACGGCTCCTTGAATAAATGGGAAATGCTTCCGGGCGAAAAAACTGTCCGAGGAAGACATGATATAACTCTTATCCAGCCGGAACCGGAAAAGAAATTTGCATATACCATGGAGATAACCGATAAGCGCCTTCTTCTTTCAAGAGAATCCTCCGCATCCAAAAATGCAACTCTTGCTTTATCAATGGGTGGCGGACTTGTTGGTTCCCTTATTGCAAACGGAGTAAAAGCAGCAAACGGAAGCGGCCCGAAGCCTTATATTGAAATTCCCCTTTCTGCAATTACAAATTGCGGACTCCAGAGTAAAAAGGAATTTTTTGTCGTAGCAGGCGAAACCTTTGTCTTTAAAAACAGCAGCTATGATAAACTTATTCCGGAACTTGTTAAAGAAGCAAAAGCATAAAAACCATAATAAAAAGACGGATAGCCATCGGCTATCCGTCTTTTGTTTTGTCTTTTTTTAAATGATTACCTTTATAACAAATTCGCCGTCCTCAACAGCAAACATCCAGTTTCCTCCCATGCGCTCCGTAAGATACGCGATGCTCTGGGTTCCAAAGCCATGGCCTTTTTTGTTGGAAACGGGTATTCCGTTTTTAAAAACCGGCTCGCTTCGGAAAGGATTTTTTATGGAAAGAAGAAGTTTTTCGTTGCGGTTTTTAAGGACTACCTTTATTTTTCTCTGCTCCGGAGGAAGAAGCTTTTGAGCATTTATCGCATTATCAATGCCGTTGGATATAACGGTCGAAAGCATTGTTTCGTCACATTTTATATCCGAAGCTTCGATTTTACAGGAAAAATCGATTTTTTCTTCCCTACATTTTTCCGCAAAGCTTGAAAAGATATAGTTCAGCGTTGTGTTTGCACAATAGGTTTTTATAATTGTGGAATCTATGTTTTCAACATAGGAAGAAATCATTTTCTTCGCTGTCATCTTATCGTCGTTATCGATACAGGCGGAAAGATTTCCCAAAAAATGCCTCATATCGTGGCGCATTATGCGGATAGCCTGTTCGCTTCTTTTAACGGCATCCAGTTCCTTTTTCTGTTCATCAAGGGTTATTCTGATAATTTGTTCCTTGCGCTGAGCATCAGATTTCTGCTCATATTCCTTATGATAGGTAAGGCAAAAAACGATGAAAATTACACAGAGGAAAAAAGCAAGAAATTCCGTTGCTTCGTTGTTGTTAAGGGTCCAAAAATCGCTGTAAAAAACTGCGATATAATCAAAGATATAATAAACTAAAGGCGTTATACCAAAGATGAATACGCTTTTTGAATCCTTTCCGAAGATTTCGGAAATATCGGCAGAAAAGCGGAAAAGAAGGATTATAAAAACAGATATAAGGGTAAAAATCTTTATAAAATATTCCGCAGAAGGATTATCAAAAAGGGTTTTAGAAACGATTCCGAGCCATTTTGCCGGCTGGCAGCAAAGATATGCGGTACTGACAGATACCACGGCGGTTAAAAATCTTTTGTGATATCCAAAAGATAAAAGGAAGAGCAGCGGAACATGAGAAATAAGCGGATAGGTCTTCCATACAAAATCTTCGGAGAAGAACAAATACAAAAGAACCTGGAGCATACCGCTTAAAATACAAAAACCGCTGAAAACCGCAATATCCTTTTTGCTGAATTTTATTCCGCAAAAAGCCGCGGAAAGAAATGCTCCAAAGATAAGAAGAGCTCCGGAATGGACAAAAAACAAAATATTTTCAATCATTTATCCTCACCGACCTCTCCGAACAGAACAGAAAAATAAGCGGATTCAAAAGCTTTCTGATAGCTTCTGGAAATCGGGATAACGCGACCAGAATGCATTTTTACCTCTTTAGAGGTGTATGCGTTGATGTGGTTTATGTTTATGATATAGCTTCTGTGGCATTTAAAAAACTCTTTGTTTTCCGCGATTTTTTCCTCACAGATATGTAAGGGTTCTGTTGTTTCGATCTTTGTTCCGTCAACAAGGTTAAAAACAATATGTTTATTAAGCGCCTCGATATAAACTATCTCTTCCGCAAGAAGTTTATGAACAGTATAAACTCCTTTTACCATTATCTTTTTTGAATTTTTGATAATCTCGCTGGAAAATTCATCAAGACAGGTAAAAAGCGCCTTTTCATCAACCGGTTTTAAAAGATAGTTGTTTGCCTTAACGGTATAGGATTCAACAGCGTATTCGGAAGAAGATGTAAGAAAAACGATTTTTGTTGTTTTATCCTCTGTTCGGATCTCTCTTGCTGTTTCGATTCCGTTTATCATGGGCATTACAACATCAAGAAGAATTATATCAAAAGGCTGTGCCCTATGGGTGCTGATAAGGTCATCGCCGTTATCAAAAAAATCGCATACAACTTTTTCGTGCTTTTGTTCCCAGTGTTCGAGCATTTCCCCGACGCTTTTTCTGAAACCGGAATCATCATCACAAACGGCAATTCTGAGCATCCTATCACCTTCTGTCATTAAATCTGCATATTAATTCAAAATAAATTATATCACCGTAAGAAATTATATTCAATGAAGAGTTGTTACATTTCGCGCCATAAAAACGGCATTTCGCTCCTTTATAATTTTTCATTTAAATTTAATATTATAATATAAACGAATTGCTATGCGTATTTTCAGGGGAGATACGCAAATCTGATTTTAAACAGGAGGAAAAAGATATGTGGAAAGATTTTGCTTCAAAATTTTCTGTAAAGAAAATAATTGCGATTTTTTCCGTAGTTGCAATTATTGCTCTTGCGGTAGTTGCTGTTCCGCTTATTTCCGGCCAGGAAGATATCCCGGTCGATAATCCGAGCATCGAACAGCCCTCTGATGAGCAGACAGAAAATCCGGATGATTCTCTGGAAGAAGATAAGGAGCCGGAGGATTCTGAAGAAGAACCGGCAACTGATGAAGAAACAGAAGAACCGGATGAAACCGATGACAAAAAAGACGAAGACAAAAGTTTTTGGGACAAAATCGTCGATTCCATCACCGGAAACAATAAGCCGGACAATAAAGATGACGAAGATGTTGAAGTTATTGTTCCAGGCGGAACTGGTTCCGGTTCCGGTTCTGGATCAGGTTCAGGAAAACCTGAAAAAACCTATAACGTAAGCTTTGAAACTTATGGCGGTACCGAATTTGCAGACAAAAAAGTTGCCCCGGGAACGGAAATTGACAGTTTCCCCACTCCTTATAAGGCAAACAGCATTTTTGAAGGCTGGTATTATGACAAAGAGGGAACTCTTCCTGTTGCAAGCACCGATACTGTTGAAGAGAACCTTGTTCTCTATGCTTCTTATATTGAAATGTCTCCTCTTGAGGCAATAGAAAGCAAGCAGT
>JAFYOZ010000167.1 GCA_017547705.1 Oscillospiraceae bacterium | reverse complement strand
TACCCCATTTCTTTTGTAACCAAAAGAAACCGGGTAGTGCCTGAAAGAAAAGTTTTCTTACCCCTGTTGAAGCTCCCGCTTCAACTGTCCCCTAAACAAAGGGGACAAAACCCTCCACCAAAAGAATGGCGATTCCGATTTTCGACCGTCGCCGTTCAGGCCGGCAACGGTTCTCTGTATAGCTTGGCGGCTCAACTAATTTTTATGCCTTCCCAGAGGGGAATGGTGGATGAGGGATTAACAGGTAACGCGGAGCGCATATTGAGATATCCCTCCTCCGTCATCGCTTCGCGATGCCACCACCTCTTCCGAGGAGGTTAATACTGCCTATGAGCCAGCCACCTTTAGGCAAGGGGGCCTTTTATAATTTTTGTTGTGTATGCGATTCCGCATTTTCCGGGTTTTGGAAGTCCAAGCTGCCAAAGATCCTCTGCCTTTGCTTCGAGCATGGCAAAATATTCCGCAGTTTCGGATGTTTTTGAAAGTTCCGCAAGAGATGCGGAAATCGGAAGAGAACATCCGGCTTTTTTTGCTTCCTTGAGCACCGCTGCGCCGGTATCGTTCATTCCGAGCACTCTGATATACGGAAGCTCCGAATTTTTGAGCACCGTATCATCAAGACCGAGAAAAGCTCCGGAAACAATGCGTTTTATTCTGCTCATGGCGTAGCGTTTTGTCTTGATGTTTTCATAGAGTTCCGGAAGAGTTGCGGATTCGCGCACAGCGTCAAAAACCCTATGATAAAGCCCTTCCGCGGCACAATCCGGGACTTTTTCAAAGTCCTGTTCTCTCATCATTCTAAGCACCGCGAGCACCGCAGGTTCGATTTTCTTTTCGCTGAAAGGGAGCTTTCCTTCCCTGTATGCTTTTGCAAGAAGTTCGTAGCATTTATAGGGAACAAAGGGGAAAATATCCTCCGGTTCATCAAAAGTTCGAAGGTATGTTGCGGAAGAAATTCCGCTTTTGAGCACCGCGGCTTCACCATGTCCTGCGCCGTATCTTTTTACGGTGCTCGGTTTTATTTTGCTGTTAAGGCGCAAAAGCCATTTGCAGTATTCTCCGCCAAGAGTATCGTTCGGGCATGCTGCAACAGAAGCCAGTTCCGGCGCAATTTTTTCTGCGGCTTTTTGTCTTGCTGCCGGGGAAGAAATCCCATCGGAAAGGGCTTTTTTGTATTCTTCGATAAAATCTTCCCTATCTGAAAGAGCGGAAAAAGCCATTATTTTTTCTGCATCTCCGCTTTCGCTTCCAAAGCTGAGCACATCGACACAGCCCAGAGCATCAAGAATTTTTATTCCGCCTTCGGCAAATCTTTCTGCGGAACCTACCGCATACGGAACAGGAAGTTCGAGCACAAGATCTGCTCCGCAGGAAAGAGCCGCTTCTGCTCTTAAATATTTTGAGCACCATGCGGGTTCTCCCCTTTGGGTAAATTCTCCGCCAAGAACAACAACGATTGCATCCGCTCCGGATTCTCTCGTTTTTTTGATCTGATAGGCGTGTCCATTATGAAAAGGATCATATTCTGCTATGATTCCGGCAATTTTCATCATCAATTCCTCCGTTTTTACAAAGAAAAGCAGATTTTAGTATAATTTTTAACGTGTTTTTCTTGCAATTTGCGTTACAATGTAATAATATATAATTGTAACCCGAATGTCAATGAAGGCCGGCATTGCCATGGCCGGATATTAATGGAAAATTTCTCGGGACAACATACTTGGAGGTTAAAAAACATGAAAGTACTTGTTATCAACGCAGGCAGCTCCTCTCTTAAGTATCAGCTTATTGAGATGGATACCCAGGATGTCGTAGCAAAAGGTCTTTGCGAAAGAATCGGCATCGACGGCAGAATCAGCCACAAAACCGAAACCGGCTATAAAGCTGAATATGACGTAAGCTTCCCCACCCATAAAGAAGCATTCGAAGAACTCGTAAAACTCCTTACCGAAGGCGAAAACAAAGTTGTTTCCGATATCAGCGAAATCAAAGCTATCGGCCACAGAACTCTTCACGGTTCCGAAAAATATAAAGTTTCCACCCTTATCGACGACGAACTTATCGACGATATCGGCGTAAAATTCCGCGATCTTGGCCCTCTTCATAACCCGCCCCAGGCTGTTGCTATGAAAGCTTGCCAGGAAGTTTTCGGAAAAGAAACTCCCATGGTCGCTGTTTTCGATACCTCCTTCCATCAGACCATGCCCGAAAAAGCATATATGTTCGGTATCCCTTATGAATACTATGAGAAATATTCCATCCGCCGCTATGGCTTCCACGGAACTTCCCATCGTTTCATCACCAAGAGATATTTCGAAATCACCGGTAAAGATCCCGAAGGCACCAAACTCATCATCTGCCACCTCGGTAACGGTTCTTCCCTTTCCGCAGTAAAAGACGGCAAAGTTTGCGATACTTCCATGGGTCTTACTCCTCTTGACGGTTTCGTAATGGGAACCCGTTGCGGCGGCATCGATCCTTCTGTTGTAACCTACATCATGGACAAAGAAGGCCTTACCCCTGCACAGATGGAAACCCTTATGAACAAAAAATCCGGCTTCCTCGGAATTTCCGGTCTTTCTTCTGACTGCCGCGACCTCGAAATGGCAGCAAAAGACGGCAACCACAGAGCACAGCTTGCTCTTGATATGTTCGCATATCAGATCAAG
>JAFYOZ010000166.1 GCA_017547705.1 Oscillospiraceae bacterium | reverse complement strand
GGGTACATATATGACACCTCATCCGTCAAAACCTTCGGTTTTGCCACCTTTTGCTCGCCGCAGACGGCAGACCCCTCTGTTTCGCTTTGCTCAACATCTCCCCTAACAGGGGAGTCTCCTCAAGGAGAAGGCTTATAAAGAATCCCTCCACCGCTTCGCGGTCCCCCTCCCTTTAGGCAAGGGAGGCTATCCCTCCGGGAATCCTTTTTATCCTTCATCCACCATTCCACTCTAGGGAGGCTAACCTCCTGGGCTAAATCAGGCTGTCTTTGATAAAATCGATGCCGAGTTCCGGAAAAACCGCAAGGGAAATTCCTGCGGCGATCAATGAGGCTGTTCTCTTTATAAGGATATCCGCATCTTTTGGAAGAACGAAAACCCCTTTTTCTGATAGGCCGGAAACCGTTGGACTTCCTATGGCAAAAGTTGGAACGCCGAGGGATTCTTCGTTAATGGGAGCGGTTTTTTTGGATACCCCTGAACCGGGAACAATTCCGCTATCGGTTATCTGAATACTTTTGCATACATTTTCGATTTCTTCCGCCGCAAGGGAATCTATAACTATAACCCCGGCGGGAGAAAACTCCCGAACTGCGGATAAAATCCGCCGGAAAGGCTCCATTCCGGTTTCTGCTTCTGTTCCGATTTTAAGGAGGAGGATTTTTCTCTCTCCAATGCTTCTTCCGATGATTTTTTCCACCGCAAGAGAACCGAGGGAATCCGCAAGGAGATTTCCGTTTCCGATTCCGGCAACAAGGATATCACCCGTCCTTGGCAAAAGTTCACCCAGTTCGGACGAGATGGCTGTTGCTTCGGAATCGAATTTCCCGAAAATCATTCTTGGAGAATCCGCTTCGACTGTGATATATTTTCCCATGGGTTTATTTATCCGCTTTGAATCCTCCGGATTTTCTACTGATATCTTTATGATTTTTGTTTCTCCGCGAAAAATTACAGTTTTTTTCGAATATTTCGGATAAATTCTGTTAATTATTTCTTTTGCAAGGTCGGTTTTTATTGACATTTGGTGCTCTCCTTTGTTATAATGATTAAGTACCGGCATTTGCAAACCGTGTTACTGCAAAAACCGGCTTATTTTTGCCTGTTCATAAATATTTTTTGTGATTATTAGGCCAAAAACCCTTGACAGAACGGATATTTTCAAGTAAAATAATTATTTGTGAATGTATCCAACAAGCGAAGGAGGTGTAGTAAATGCCGAACATTAAATCTGCAAAAAAGAGAGTTAAGGTTATCGCAACCAAAACCGCTCGCAACAAAGCTATCAAAACCAACCTTAAGACCAACATCAAAAAAGCTGAGATCGCTTGCGCAACCGGTGCTGAGGATAGAGAAGCCGCAATCCGCCTTGCAATCAAACGTGTTGACCAGGCTGCAGCAAAAGGTATCCTTCATAAAAACACTGCAGCAAGACGTAAAGCCGCTCTTGCAAAAAAACTCAACGCAGCTAACGCTTAATTGAAAAAGTCTTTAAAATTACGCCTTCATCATTGATGAGGGCGTTTTTTTGTTTTATGGCTTCCCGAAAAGGGAAGCTTTTTTTATTTATCCTTTGGCTTAAAAAACAGGGCGATTATAAACGCAAAAACGATTGATGCGGTTATGCCTCCTGCGGCGGCAGAAATTCCGCCGGCAAACGCACCAAGGATTCCGTAATCATTTACTGCGGCCCGAACCCCTTTTGCAAGAAGATGGCCAAATCCGGAAAGGGGAACAGTTGCCCCAGCTCCGGCAAAATCCACCAACGGTTTATATAGACCAACCGCAGAAAGCAAAACTCCAGCAACAACGAAACCCACCAGAATCCGGGCAGGGGTTAGTTTTGTTTTATCAATCAGAATTTGTCCAACTGCGCAAAGCACACCGCCAACAACAAAAGCTTTTATATATTCCATTTTTATCATCTCCTTTTATCCCTTATCCGTCATTGCTTTGCGATGCCACCTTTCCTACGATTTTTTACCTCCTCGGAGGAGGAGGGGGACCATTGCGTCAGCAATGGTGGAGGAGGGATTTTTTATATAACACCTCATCACCGCCTACGGCGGAGCTTCTCCTAAAGGAGAAGCCTACCCTCCGGGAAGGCTTAAAAAGAATCCCTCCACCGCTTCGCGGTCCCCCTCCCTTTAGGCAAGGGAGGCTGACCCTACGGGAAGGCTGATCAGAAGATTCCGCCTTTTTGGGATGAGAAACAGACGAGATGGGCTACGCCGGGAATGGTTTCGCCCTGCTGGATACTGGTTGGGCTCATAAGCGCACCTGTTGAAACCGCAAGAACAGTTTTAAGCTCACCACAGCGGATTTTTGGAATAATGTGTCCGCTTATAACAGCGGCGCTGCAGCCGCAACCGGATGCTCCGGATTCCACCTGCTGTTTTTCCCTATCAAAAAGCATAAGCCCGCAATCGTTATAGTTATCCCCAAGAGAATAT
>JAFYOZ010000028.1 GCA_017547705.1 Oscillospiraceae bacterium | reverse complement strand
TATGGCAATCTTTGGCCCGCTGGCAGATACGCTGCCATTGCAATGGATTATGGTTGGCAGCGGTATCGCTCTTGTTTTCGTGACTGTTTACTTACAAGTAAAAGCTAAATTGAATTTCTAAAACGACAAATTCCAATTTGTCGAACTCTTTTCATGAGGGTTGCATTTTCCTCTGATGGTTGCAACTCCAATGCAACCCTTATGCAACCATATAAAACCGTATCATTATTATCAACTGTTGCCAAATAAAAAGGACGCCGAAGCGTCCTTTTTTCTATTATTCGGCTTTTGTCATTTCCTGGGGGAATACATTTGTGCTTGCGCCGCTGCGGTAATAAATACCGATATCCGGATGGAGATAGAAGCTGTGTTTTGTTCTGCCCTGGGAAAGTGCGCAGCAGTTCGGAATTCCGAACATGGTTTCCGGCTCTTTTATTATATATTCTCCGTCAACGTGACTTTCGCTGTAACTGATTTCTCCGAAGGTGTTTTCAACTGTTCCGATTCCGTAGCGGCAGAACGCTGTGCTGAATTCGATGGATGTAAGCTCAAAAACAACGGTTTCTGTTCCGCCCCAAAGACCTTCTCCATCAAGAACCCATGTTCCGAGGATATTTTCGTTCCAGACCATGTAGGTTACAATATCCGCAACAACGGGAGAAAACCAACGGTCTTCTTCAACACTGTAATATGCAACGGCTTCCACCTGAATCCTCTCATCCGCATAGGTATGGGGAACAACAAGGATAACTGTTGCATGTGCGGAATAATTGGATTCGTCTATCCAGAAGGATTCCACAAACATTCCGGAGCAATCATAGGTGTTTTCAAATTCCCATTTTGCACAGTTTATAAAATGTTTTTCCGGCGGAGGGTTCTTCCATTCTTTTCCGACACCATAGGGTTCATCGTCGCTGAAATAATCCTCATAATCTCCGATGTTCTCTTCTTCGCCATTGGTGGGGTCTTCTTCCGGAACATATGTGGTCGGGCCGGGATAATCCGTTCCGATTCCGTAAGGTTCAAGAGCAACGCATCCATCCGGAAGAACCGGAAGATTTGAGGCAACATAGAGGGTTTCCATCTCCATTGTTACTGCGGTAAAGTTTTCATATTCGCCATAGAACTCGCAAAGAACAATGGTGGGGGAATCTTCAATGCACATAACGCCAACTCCGTATGCACATTCCGTTCCATCGATATAGGAAACTTCGCCGTCACGATAGGTGAAAATGAGGCATCTTCCGTTAAAAACAGCAGTTCCGATAATCATAATAAGTTCGTTTGTTCCGTCCTTATTAAAATCATAGAAATAATAGCTTCCCCATTCATACATATCATAATTCCCGTCGGAATGCAGCTCTTCCGGAGGAAGATAATATACCCAGACATAGCTGTCGATATAATCAATATACGCTTTTGTTACAGGGTCATATTCCTGTTCTTCGTTTTCCGGTTCGCTTACCGAACTACTTTCAGTTTGCTCTGCCTGATAATCATCATTTAAGAAATCATATAAATCAGATGGTGCTTTGCTTCTTCCGCAGGAGCAGAAGGAAATAAGCATTGTGACGGATAAGATTACAGCCAATAGTTTTTTCATGAAATTCGCCCCAATCAAAGCCTTTATTTGCCATCATTATAGCTTTAATCACAAACAAAAGCAATTGAATTTAACAAAAAAGGACGCCGAAGCGTCCTTTTTATTTAGGGTTCTCCTTAAGGGAAGGCTAATTAAAGTTCTACGTCCTGGAGGCGGATAAGGGTTGCGATATAGATTTTGAGTGCTTCGAGAAGGTATTCAACAGAAGCGCCCTCATCCACACAATGGACTGCGCCAACCCATTCGGGCATGGGTCTTTCCGGATGTTCCGGGCCGAAAGAAACTGCATTGGGGAAATCGCGGGCATAGGTTCCGCCGCCCATGGTATAGAGTTCTGCCTGTTCGCCGGTGATTTCGTTATAGGTGTTGATGCAGGTCTGAATCTCGGGGGAATCCGGTTCGATATAGAAAGGCTCCATTTCTGCGATAGTTTCGCAAACGCAGTGCTCACCAAAGCGCTCGTTGATAGTTGCGGTAATCTGAGCACCGGAGGTGTTGGTGGGATAGCGGCTGTCGAGGCTCTGGAAGAATTTTCCGTCCTTGATTCCGATGATTCCGCCGATAATGGTAAGGGGAGAGAACTTGTGGTCATCCGCATCAACGCCGATTCCGCTGCCATAGGGGCAGGCGTTAAGTGCCTTGAGCACGGAGAGATACTCTGCTTCTGCTTCGGAGCAAAGGTTTTTATCAAGAATATAATTTACGAGCACGCCGATGGCATTGACAGTGCCTTCGGGCATGGATGCATGGCCGCTTTTTCCGAAGGAATTGACGGTAAGAAGTCCGTCTTTCATGGAAACTTTGATGTTTTCTCTCTCTTCCGGGAGTTCTCCCTCATATTTGAGCACGGCGGTTGCTTTATCCGGGATTACGTTGAAAGCCATTCCGCCTTCGATGGAAACGATTTTTTCCGGTGCGCATTTGGAATAGATCATGCCCTGATAAATTCCTTTTTCGCCGTTGCAAACAGGGAAGTTTGCGTCCGGGCTGAATGCAAAAGCTGGTGCAGGATAATTTTTGAGATAATACTGAACGTCGCCCATGCCGGTTTCTTCGTTTGCGCCGAGAAGAGCACGAACAGTATAGCGAAGAGGGATATTTTTCTCTTTAAGATACTTGAGAGCATAAAGGCATACAACGCTTGGGCCTTTATCGTCCATAACGCCGCGGCCGATGATATATCCGTCTTTTTCCCACATTTCGAAAGGAGATTTTGTCCAGCCTTCGCCAACGGGAACAACGTCAAGATGGGTTACGGTTGCGATATATTTTTCGGTGTTTTCGCCGGGGATTTCTGCATATCCGATATAGTGTTCACAATTTTTGGTATCAAGACCAAGTTCCTCTGCAATTTCGAGACCGAGTTCAAGAGCTTTTTCCGGCTCTTTTCCAAAAGGAGCACCCTCTTCAGGTTCACCCTCGATGCTTGGAACGGCAACAAGTCTTGCGATATCGCGAAGCAGGTTTTCTTTATTTTCTTCGATGAAAAGATCTATGTCTTTAAGGTTAATATCCATGATATATCTCCTCTCTTTTATTCATAATTAAAGTATATCCGTTTTTTAAATAAGGTCAAGATTTTATTTAAAAATTGGGGAGCAAAAGGCTTCTCCTTGAAGAGAAGCCTTAAAAAGAATCCCTCCACCACTTCGTGGTCCCCCTCCCTTTAGGCAAGGGAGGCTGACCCTTCGGGAATACTTTGTTTCGGGCGGATAATATCCGCCCCTACAGTTGTTTTTATCTCTTCGGAGGAGAAGGCTTATAAAGAATCCCTCCACCACTTCGTGGTCACCCTCCCTTTAGGCAAGGGAGGCTATCCCTCTGGGAAGGCATTAAAATTAGTCGAGCCGCCAAGCTATACAGAAAACCGTTGCCGGCCTGAACGGCGACGGTCGAGATTCGGAATCTCCGTTTTTCCGGTGGAGAGCTTTGTCCCCTAAAAAGGGGACAGCAGTTGCGGGAGCAACGCAGGGGTGTAAAAGGCGTTTCTTTGGCGGGTA
>JAFYOZ010000165.1 GCA_017547705.1 Oscillospiraceae bacterium | reverse complement strand
TTCCTTATTCTTAAAGGCGAAAGCGTCCGCATGATTCAGATTGCCGATAAAAACAACGTTGCAGAGCGCGTTGCAAATATGGTTCCGGATGCTATTGATACCATTTCCGGACTTTTCAGCAAGAAAAAAGCAGAAGATAACATAACTGTTGAAACTGCTGTTATCGAAAAAGCAGAGGAAGCTCCGATGGAGGAACAGCAGTAATAAAACAAAAAATCCCCGCATAGATTTTTGCGGGGTGATTCCTTTTGAAGAAAATAATAGCGCTGTTCTTTGCCGTGCTCATGGCTTTTTGTTTGAGCACGGAGATCTTTGCGGCACCAAAGGGTGCTGTGCTCATCGATAAAAACAGCAAAAGAATCTTTTTCGAAATCAATAAAGATAAACCTCTTCCGATGGCAAGCACCACCAAGATAATGACGGCGGTTATCACTCTTGAGCAGGAGAATCTTGACGAATATTTTACCGTTGACGGGAACGCAATCATGGTAGAAGGTTCCTCTATGGGCCTTAAAAAAGGCGATAGAGTAACTTTGCGTATTCTTGCAAAAGGAATGCTTCTTGCATCCGGAAACGATGCGGCAAACGCCGCAGCAGTCAGAATATCGGGCTCGACGGAAGCTTTTATAGAGCTTATGAACCAAAGAGCAAAAGAGATGGGTTTGGAAAGCACCTCTTTTGAAACACCGTCGGGCCTTGACGGCGAGAACCATTTTTCAACAGCATACGATATGGCGATTCTCGCAAAAAATGCTCTCGAAAATCCGGATTTTGCTGCAATTTGTTCCGAAAAAAGCGTAACTATAGAATACGGAAATCCGCCATACAGCCGAAGGATAACCAATCATAATAAACTTTTAAACACTCTTGACGGAGTAACAGGAGTTAAAACCGGTTTTACAAAAAAAGCCGGAAGATGTCTTGTTTCTTCAGCAGAAAGGGACGGCGTTTCGCTTATATGCGTGACTCTCGGCTGTCCGGATGATTGGAATTATCATAAAAATCTCTATGAAGAGTATTTTAAAAAATTAAGTTCTGTTCCTCTTGAAGAAGATATCCCGGAAATAAAAATCCCGGTTGTTGGAGGAGAAGAGGCTTTTATAATTTTAAAAGCTCTTCCGGTTTCTGCAGCGCTTTTTGACGGAGAAAAAGAGAAAATTGAGGTTATAATAAGTAAGGAACCTTTTGTTTTTGCTCCTTTTGATGAAAACGAGATTTTTGGAAAAGTGATTTTTAAACTTGACGGAGAAACAGTTGCAGAAACGCCGCTTGTTACAGAAAAATCCGTATCATTAAAACAGAGCGAAAAATTTTTTGATAAAATAAAAAATATATTTAATTAAGAAAAGACATAAAATTTACTATAAAATAAGGAGTACCAGATGAAGGACACAAGAATTCAGAAAGCTATTTCCGATGCAGGCTATACCTCCAGAAGAAAAGCAGAGGAACTTATTGCAGCAGGAAAAGTAAAAGTTAACGGTCATCCGGCAGAAATCGGTATGAAAGTTGACGTAAGAAAAGATATTATCACCATCAACGGTGAGGAAATCGGTACCGGAATTGGCGAAAAACTCTGGTACGTTGCTCTTAATAAACCCCGTGGCTTTGTAACCACCACTTCCGACGAAATGGGAAGAAAAACCGTTATGGATCTTGTAACCGATATCCCTGCAAGAATCTATCCTATCGGACGTCTTGACCGTAACAGCGAAGGACTTATCCTTCTTACCAACGACGGTTCTTTTGCTAACATGATCATGCATCCCAGCGGCAATATCCAGAAAACTTATAGAGTAACCGTTCGTGAAACCGGAATTGAAGCTAAACTTATCAAACTTTCCGAAGGCGTTAAAATTGATTCCGGATTTGTTCGCCCTGTTTCTGTAACTGTTCTTGAAGAAAACGAGGAGAGAACCGTTCTCCAGTTTGTTATTGCTGAAGGCAAAAACCGCGAAATCAGAAAAATGTGCGAAGCAGTTGAGCTTACCGTTATCCGCCTTAAACGCACCTCTATAGGCATTGTAAGGCTCGGTATGCTCCAGCAGGGAAAATGGAGAGAACTTACCAAAGAGGAACTTACCGGACTTCATAACCTTTCCAGAAAAGGTATTCCCGGAGAGCAGACTCCCAAAAAGAACGCAGGAAGAAAACCCCTCGAAAAACATTCCGGCGCAAAACCTACAGCAAAAAAGCCCTCTAAACCCACTATGAAATTTTCTAGAAGACCCTGATTTATAAAATAACCACCGGGAAACCGGTGGTTATATTTTAAGGAGAAAAGAATGCCAAGAACAGAAGAAGTTGAACTTACGAACATGTGTATGATTTGCGACGGAAAAGGCAACGTGCTCGTACAGGATAAGGTAAACAATGCCGATTGGTGCGGTTGGAATTTTCCCGGTGGCCACGTTGAAAAAGGAGAATATGTAACTCCTTCCGTTGTCAGAGAGATAGAGGAAGAAACCGGCCTTACTGTTAAAAATCCAAGGCTTTGCGGAATAAAAGAGTTCCATAAAGTGAATAACGGAAAAAGATATATCGTTTTTCTCTATATTGCAACGGAATTTTCCGGAGAGCTTATATCTTCAAGAGAAGGGGATATCTTCTGGTATCCGCTTTCGGAACTTGTAAAATCGGAAAAGCTTATTAGCGGATTTGAAGACATGCTTTCTGTATTTATGAATGAAAACATCAGCGAAGTTTATTACGAAAGAACAGAGGAAGATTTAAAAACTGTTTTTTGCCGAGGAGGAGATTTTAATGGAACATTTTACCGTTGAAGAAATGCAGAAAATGCAAAGGGCTCTTCAGGAAAAATACAAAGACAAATGGGAACCAATCTGCCCGGAAATTGGGCAGAATAAACTCCTTTGGATGATTGGAGAAATCGGCGAAGTTATCGATATAGTAAAGAAAAACGGCGGCGAAAAAGCCTGCTCCGAAGAAAATCTCCGCAAGGATTTGATTGAAGAGATGGCCGATGTGCTGATGTATTTTAACGACGTTATGCTTTGCTACGGTATCACCGAAGAGGAACTTAAAAAGGCATATTCCGAAAAGTTTAAAAGGAATATGACAAGGTGGTAATATGGAGGATTTTATTTTAATCAGACCTTCAGAAAAATATGCGGAGCAGATTTTTGAATATAAAAAAGAATTCATCGAAGCAGGGGATTCCATGGACGGAACAGGTGCACTTCGAAGAATCGAAGACCCGATGGAATATATCAGAATCTGCTGTGATTATGAGGACCCGGAAAAAGTTCCGGAAAACCGCGTTCCGGCAACGCAGTTTATCTACCTTCGCAAGAGTGACGACAGAATTGTTGGAATGCTTCAGGTTCGCCACCGTTTTAACGATTATCTTGAAAAATACGCCGGACATATCGGTTATTCTGTAAGACCTTCCGAAAGACGAAAAGGCTATGCAAAAGCGATGCTCAAAGAGGCTCTCGATTTTTGCAGAGAACTTGGAATCGAAAAAGTTCTTATAACCTGTGATGAGGACAATATCGGAAGCGAAAAAACAATCCTTTCCGGCGGCGGAGTTTATAAATCCACCGTTTATGATGAAGAGGAAAAGGTTAATATTAAAAGATTCTGGATAGAACTTTAATAAAAAAGCCCGAAGCTTATGCTTCGGGCTT
>JAFYOZ010000027.1 GCA_017547705.1 Oscillospiraceae bacterium | reverse complement strand
GAGTGGGAATAATTTTATAATAACCGAAAGCGGTCCGGAATTTTTATCTTCAGACCGCTTTTTATATTTATAGGAGATTCAGTTATGAATTATGACGTAATTATTATCGGCGCAGGCCCCGGCGGCATTTTTGCTGCTTATGAACTTATGATCCAGAAACCGGAACTTAAAGTTGCTGTCTTTGAATCCGGACATGCTTTGAACAAACGTTTTTGCCCCATTGACGGAAACAAAATAAAAAGCTGCATCGGCTGTAAAAGCTGCTCCATTATGAGCGGTTTTGGCGGTGCAGGAGCTTTTTCTGATGGCAAATACAATATCACCAACGATTTTGGCGGAACTCTTTTTGAGTATATCGGCAAGAAAAACGCTTTGGATCTTATGCGTTATGTTGATGAAATCAATCTTAAATTCGGCGGCGAAGGCACAAAACTTTATTCCACCGCAGGAACCCGTTTTAAAACTCTCTGCATCCAGAATGACCTCCATCTTCTCGATGCTTCCGTTCGTCATCTTGGCACCGATATAAACTACATCGTTCTTGAAAATATCTTTGCATTCTTGGAAAACAAAGTTGACTTTTTCTTTGATACTCCGGTGGATTCCATCGAAGCTGTTGAAGGTGGCTATGCTGTTAAATGCAAAGACAATGTATATGAATGCGAAAAATGCATTGTTTCCGTTGGCAGAAGCGGAAGCAAATGGATGGAAAAAGTTTGTAAGGAACTTAATATCCCCACCAAATCCAACAGGGTTGACCTTGGTGTTCGTGTTGAACTTCCTGCAACGGTTTTTGCTCATCTTACTGACGAACTTTATGAGAGCAAAATCGTTTATCGTACCAAACAGTATGGCGATAAAGTCCGTACCTTCTGTATGAACCCCAAAGGCGCTGTTGTTAACGAAAACACCAACGGAATCATCACCGTTAACGGACACAGCTATGAAGACCCCTCTCTTCAGACCGAAAACACCAACTTTGCTCTTCTTGTATCCAAACATTTCTCCGAGCCTTTTAAAGATTCCAACGGCTACGGCGAATCCATCGCAAGACTCAGCAACATGCTTGGCGGCGGCGTTATTGTTCAGAGATTCGGAGATCTTATCCGTGGACGCCGTTCCACCCCGAAGCGCATGGAAGATGCTTTCATCACCCCCACTCTTCAGGCTACTCCCGGAGATTTGAGCCTCGTTCTTCCGAAGCGTCTTTTGGACGGTATCATCGAGATGATTTATGCTCTTGATAAAGTTGCTCCCGGAACTGCAAACGACGACACCCTTCTCTATGGCGTTGAAGTTAAGTTCTATAATATGGAAGTTGAAGTTAACGATAAACTCGAATCCCGTTATAAAGGTCTTTATATCATCGGCGACGGAAGCGGTATTACCCATTCCCTCTCCCATGCATCCGCAAGCGGTGTTCATGTTGCAAGAGATATCGTAAAATAAAAAAATAAAAGCCGCCAAATGGCGGCTTTATTTTTTACCGATTTTATTTTTCGTCTTTACAGACTTCTTTAAAATATTTATAGGTATCTACCTTAAGTTCGCCGCAGGCAGCCTCATCACAGGCGATAATGCCGTCTTTATGGAGCTGGAGAGCGCTTATGGTCCAGGCATGGTCAACACCGCATTCAACACAATGGCGAAGTGCTCTTGCCTTATTATGGCCGCTGATGAGGACGAGAACCTGTTTTGCATCGCAGACTGTTCCAACGCCAACGGAAAGAGCAGTTTTCGGAACGTTTTCCGGATCGTTTCCGAAGAAACGGGAGTTTACGATTCTGGTATCTTCGGTAAGAACGCGGACACCGGTTCTGGAAGTAAGAGAAGTATAGGGTTCATTAAATGCGATATGGCCATCAACACCGCAACCGCCCATGAAAAGATCGATTCCGCCGCAGGCAGCTATTTTTTCTTCATACTTTCTGCATTCTTCCTCCGGATCTTCTGCAAGGCCGTTGAGGATATTGATATTTTCTTTCGGGATATCGATATGATCGAAGAAATTATCGTGCATAAAATACCAATAGCTCTGGTCATGTTCTTTCGGAAGACCGACGTATTCATCCATATTAAAGGTGATTACGTTTTTAAAGCTGATTTTTCCGGCTTTGTTCATCTCGATAAGTCTTTTATATACGCCAAGAGGAGAAGAACCGGTTGGAAGACCAAGAACAAAGGGACGGTCTTCTTTATGGTTATTAATAGCTTCTGCGATATGGTTTGCTGCCCATTCGCTCATTTCTTCGTAATCGTTTTTGATGATGAGTTTCATATTTATCACACTCCGCAATGAGAATAAGGAATTTTTTTCCAAATAAATCTACAAATAATATTATACACCTTTTTGAGCATTTGTCCATGTGCTCGGAGTAAAAAATTTTTGTGTTTTTATAAGAATTTTTAATTTTATATATTATTTTATTCCGATTATAAAAATTTATCCGTTATATAACAAAAAATCCACCCGCAAAAACGGATGGATTTTTTTAAAGAAAAAAATTGAACCGATAACAAGTATTTAAAGGTTTGGAGATATGTATCAGATATTTTTACAGCATTGCAGAAAGAGCAAACAGAAACATAAGTGCTCCGACGGTTGAAAGCAATCTTCTTTTTATCATTCTTTTATACATATTCCCCGCTCCTTTCTTTTTTATTTGACAGAATGTCAAAGTTGGGATATATTTTATTTGTTAGTATTTTTTAAGGAGTATTTATCATGCCCTGTGAAAAATGTGAGCTTGTTTTTAAAAAATCTTTTCCTTTTTGGGATGGGCTTTCCGAAAAGGATAAAATCGATCTTATGAACGGCGCCGGCTGTGCTGAATTTAAAAAGGGACAAACCATACACGACGGAACCGTATGTACCGGCATTATTTTTGTTAAAACCGGTTGTCTTAGGGTTTATATCCTTTCCGAAGACGGAAAAGAAATAACTTTATACAGAATCTATGCCGGTGATGTCTGTGTTCTTTCTGCATCCTGCGTTCTTGAATCCATAAATTTTGAGGTTCAGGTTGATGCGGAAGAGGACAGCAGATGCTGTATTTTAAGCCCTGTTTCTTTCCGCTATGTTGCGGAACGCAAACCGGAGATGAAGATTTTTCTTCTTGAAAAAACGGTCAGCCGTTTTTCCGACGTTATGTGGGTTATGCAGCAGATTCTTTTCATGAGTTTTGATAAGCGCCTTGCTATTTTTCTTCTTTCCGAATCGAAGAAAAACGGCAGTAATGAGATAAAGCTTACTCATGAGCAGATTGCAAAATATATGGGCTCCGCAAGGGAAGTTGTTTCCCGTATGCTCAAATATTTTTCTTCCGAAGGATATGTTGAGCTTTCCCGCGGAGGGGTTTCTATAACCGATTTTGATGCTCTTGAAGCATTAGCCCTTTGAGAACTGTACTACCCTTTCTTTGGGTCTGAATCCGACCATGGAATCCACTGCTTTTCCGTCTTTAAAAAGTACGAGAGCCGGGATGCTCATGATTCCGTAGCGGCTTGCAAGTTCTTTTTCGTCATCCACGTTTACTTTTCCGAAGAGGACTTCATCGGATTCCTCTGCAACCTGGTCAACAACGGGAGAAAGCATCTTGCAGGGTCCACACCAGGGTGCCCAAAAATCAACGACTACGGGTTTTTCGCTTTTAAGAACGTTTTCTTCAAAATTATCTTTATTTAAAACTTTAACTGACATTATTTTCAATCCTTTCGGTTTTTGTTTGTTTTGTTGAGTTTATTATACCCATCCCGAAAAGATTTTTCCGTGACTTTGTCACATTAACAAAAAAATTATAAAAAAAGCGATGCTTCGTTTTGAAGCATCGCTTTTAATTTATGTTTTTTAATTAAAGGAAAAGAGGAGAGATGGGGCGGTCGCCATAGATTCTTTCGATTGCTTCTGCAAAAACGGGAGCAACGGGAAGAACAGTGATTTTTCCGCATTCTTCTCTCTTTTCATCGCTTACCGGAATGGTATCGAGAAGAACGAGTTCTTCGAGAACGCTGTCTTTAATTCTCTGGATTGCAGGGCCGGAAAGAGGACCATGGGTTGCGCAAGCAGTTACAGACTGTGCTCCGCCGATTTCGATAAGTGCTTTTGCTGCGTTGCAAAGAGTACCTGCGGTATCGACCATGTCATCAAGAATGATGCATTTTTTGCCTTTAACGTCGCCGATGATGTTCATAACTTCGGAAACGTTTGCTTTAGGACGGCGTTTATCGATAATTGCAAGCGGAATATCGAGTTTTTCTGCAAATTTACGAACACGGTTTACAGAGCCGTGGTCGGGAGAAACTGCAACGAATTCATCCTCATGGTGATGTACGATGGGCTGGAAATAAGGGGTAAGGATCGGTGCGCCCATAAGATGGTCAACGGGGATATCAAAGAATCCCTGGATTTGAGAAGCATGGAGGTCCATGGTAAGTACTCTGTCTGCGCCTGCTGCTTCGAGCATATTTGCTACAACTTTTGCAGAGATCGGGTCACGGGCTTTTGCTTTTCTGTCCTGGCGAGCATAACCGAAATAAGGGATAACCGCGGTGATTCTTCCTGCGGAAGCGCGTTTGAAAGCATCGATCATAATGATGAGCTCCATAAGGTTATCGTTTACGGGGTTGCAGGTGGACTGGACAATGAATACGTCGGAACCACGAACGGATTCTTCGAGAGATACGCTTACCTCGCCGTCTGCAAAATGGCCAACAGTACATTTACCTACGGGAAGACCAAGGCTTTTTGCGATTTCTTCGGCAGCTTTCGGATAAGCATTACCGGTGAAAATTTTAATGTCTTTGCCATGAAGGTTCATTTTTATCGCTCCTATGCTTTTATTTTTCAATTTGCGGATAAACTCATTTAATTTTTATAGCGTCGTGCTTTTTGACCCAGCCTTCGACGTTTTCCTGCTTTGCTCTTCCGACTGCAAGGGCATATTCCGGAACATTTTTTGTAACGGTTGTTCCGGCGGCGGTATAGGCAAAATCTTCGAGCTCTACCGGTGCAACAAGGTTTGTATTGCAGCCGAGGAAAGCATGATTTCCTATCTTGGTGCGGTGTTTATGCTGTCCGTCATAGTTTGCGATACAGCAGCCGCAGCCAAAGTTTACTGCTTCGCCTACATCGGCATCGCCGATATATGTCAGATGAGCAACGGCAGTCCTTGCGCCAACATCGGAGTTTTTAATCTCGACAAAATCGCCGATTTTACATCCGCTTCTGATGGTGCATCCGGGACGTACCTGGCTCCAGGGTCCGATTTTTACGTCATCCTCAAGAACGGAGGAACGAATCTGGGTATTGTTTACCTCGGTTCCCGCTCCGATTTTGGAATCTTCGATATAGCTGTTGGGGCCGATTACGCAATTTTCGCCGATTTCGGTTTCTCCCTTGATGATAGTTCCGGGAAGGATTTTTGTTCCGGCTCCGATTTTTACGGTGGGTTCGATTATAATACCATCGAGGCACATAAATTCGACGCCGTCTTCACAGAGTTTTTTGAAGATAATGGTTCTTGCGGCAGCATTAAGATTGAGGATGCCTGCGGCATCTTCTGCGCGCATGTTTATCTCTTTTCTTCCGGCAACATGGGTTCCTGCAACAAGGCCTGCATCGGAAAGAACCTTCATTGCGCTTACAAGGAACATTTTTCCGTTTTTATCTTCTGCATCCGGGTTTTCCATAAGTTCTTTAAGGAACTCTGCTTTTATCCAGAATGCGCTGATGCTGAGTTCTTTCATCAGGGCTTCTCTTCCGCCGGAAGCGATTATAGTAAGTTTTTCATTCTGTTCAACATGGCGTTTATATGCGGCAGCAAGAACATCGGGATTTGTAAAAACCGCTTCTGCTCCGACTATGAGGATATTTTTATCCTCTTTTTCTTTAAGCCATTCTGTTGCGGAAAAAACAGGATGTCCGCTTTCTTTCTCTCTAACAAAAACGGGGTTTTCTCCGGTATATTTTTTTATGGCGTCTTCGCCTTCATTTATAACGTAACATCTGTCGCCGATTCCGGCTTTTTCCAGAGCAGAGTTCACCCAGGAAATCATCGGACGGAAAACGACTTCGCGCAGAGCATTCGGATTGTTATTCTGCATAATTTCTGTGCAGCCTGTATATACTATCGCCGCAGCATTTTGCATGAAGCTACCTCCGTTTTTCATCAATATTCACATATATATTATGCCAGTTTTACTTATATTTTGCAAGTAAAAGCACAAAAAAATGAATTTTTTATTAAAATTCGTCAATTTCGCAGAATTTTACTATTTAATATAGAAAATATCGTGCGTTTTTGTTATACTGTATCATGCAGGACAATGGCTTTGTTTTTTGTTTTGCTTTTTATGATTTGTTTATTCTATTGCTAAAAAGTTGGGAGGATGCAATATTATGACTAAAAAATATGTTTACCTTTTCTCCGAAGGCAACGGTTCCATGCGTGAGCTTCTTGGCGGAAAAGGCGCAAACCTTGCAGAAATGACCAACCTCGGTATGCCGGTTCCCCAGGGCTTTACTGTTACCACCGAAGCCTGCACCCAGTATTATGAGGACGGACGTCAGATCAACGAAGAGATTCAGGCAGAAATTTATGAATATCTTGCAAAACTTGAAGAAATCACCGGAAAAACTTTCGGCGATAAAAACAATCCTCTTCTCGTTTCTGTTCGTTCCGGTGCAAGAGCTTCCATGCCCGGTATGATGGACACCATCCTCAACCTTGGTCTTAACGACGAAGTTGTTGAAGGTTTTGCAAAAATCACCAATAACGAACGTTTTGCATACGACTCTTACCGTCGTTTCATCCAGATGTATGCTGACGTTGTTGAAGAAGTTCCGAAATCCACCTTTGAAGTTATCATCGACGAGATGAAAGAAGCAAAAGGCGTTAAAAACGATACCGACCTTGATGCAGAAGACCTTAAAGAGATGGTTGAACGCTTCAAAGCATACTATCTTGAACAGAAAGGCGAAAGCTTCCCCACCGAGCCTCGCGAACAGCTCATCCGCGCTGTTAAAGCTGTTTTCCGTTCCTGGGATAACCCCAGAGCAAACTATTACCGCCGCATGAACGATATTCCTTATACCTGGGGTACTGCAGTAAACGTACAGTCCATGGTATTCGGTAACAGCGGCAACCTTTCCGGTACCGGCGTTGCATTCACCCGTAACCCTACAACCGGCGAAAACAAACTCTTCGGTGAATTCCTTATCAACGCACAGGGCGAAGACGTTGTTGCAGGTATCCGTACTCCTCAGAGCATCGAACAGCTCAACGACATCCGCGAAGGCATCTATGAAGAATTTGCTGCAATCGCAAAGAAACTTGAAAACCATTATCACGATATGCAGGATATGGAATTCACCGTTGAAAACGGCAAACTCTATATGCTCCAGACCAGAAATGGTAAGAGAACTGCAAAAGCTGCTCTGAAAATTGCTTGTGATTTGGTTGATGAAGGTATGATTGACAAGAAACAGGCAGTTGCTATGATTGACCCCAGAAATTTAGATACTCTGTTACATCCCCAGTTTGATGCAAAAGCATTAAAAGCTGCTACTCCTATGGGCAGAGGCTTAGGTGCTTCTCCCGGAGCTGCTTGCGGTCAGATTGTATTTACTGCTGAAGATGCAGAAACCTGGAATGCAGCTGGCAAAAAAGTTATCTTGGTTCGTCTGGAAACCTCT
>JAFYOZ010000164.1 GCA_017547705.1 Oscillospiraceae bacterium | reverse complement strand
TTTTTCAGTTTAGAGCCTTCCTAATTTCCTCTTCGGTTTTTCCGTCAAGGTCGTTATAAAAAACTCTGTATATGGTCGCCATAATCGGAACGCTGATGAACATTCCGAAGATTCCGGCAACGCTTCCGCCGATGGTTACTGCCGCAAGAACCCATATTGCAGGAAGTCCTATTGAAGAACCAACAACCTTCGGATATATAAGGTTTCCCTCAAGCTGTTGGAGCACCACAAGGAACACAACAAAAACAAGCGCCTGTATCGGGTTTGTCATCAGTATCATAAATGCGCCAACGGCTCCTCCGATAAATGCTCCCGCAACGGGAATAAGCGCAGTAAACGCAATAAGCGCGCCAATCATGGTCGCATACGGCAAACCGAGAATCCACATTCCAACAGTGCAAAGTCCCCCAAGAATAACCGCTTCGGTACACTGTCCGACGATATATTTATGGAAGCTTTCGTTAAAAATATGGAGAACATAGCGCAGTTTTTCATACCAGCTTTGTTTAAGATATTTTTTTGCGGCTCTGTCTGCTCCGTTTCCGATTCTTTCTTTATCCGCAAGAATATAAATCGCAAAAATAATGCTTAAAAATGCTGTAATGATTCCGCCGATAACGGTTGTTAAGGTTGAAACCAAAGCACCCATAACACCGCCGATTCCGGAGGTCACGGCTTTTGCAATTTTTTCAATCTGGCTTCTCCAGTCAATGGAGGTGAGCATATCGATAATATCCTGCGGAATATATTCGAGTTTTTCAAGCTGTTTTACAATCCAATCCACTGCGTCCGGAATATAATCAACAACTATCATGATACAGGAAACAAACTGCGGAAGAACAAGCCATATAATAAGACCGATAACCGCAACAAAGGTTATGAACGCAATAACTATGCAAACGGGTCTTTTTGCTTTAATCAGCTTTTGATTTTTCGTCTTATTAAAAAGATGTTTTTCATAAAAACTCATCAAAAGGTTTATGATATACGCAATTACAGAACCGATAATAAGCGGTGATGCGGCGCTGATTATAAGTCCGATAAAACCGGCGATGCTTCCCCAATATGTTATTGCAAGAAAAAGCCCAAAGGCGCAAACCGCAACCTTTATGCAGGTTTTCCAATCCAGTTTCATAATTTTCTCCTTATTTAAGCTCAACGATTGTAACGCCGGTTTCGCCTTCGCCATACACTCCAAGGCGGAAAGTTCTTACGGCTTTGTTGCGTTTAAGAGCCTGGTGTACCGCTGCACGGAGAACTCCCGTTCCCTTTCCGTGGATGATGGAAACGGTATGGAGATTAAGAAGAACACATTCATCGATGAACCTATCCATTTCAAGAAGTCCCTGCTCAACGTCCATTCCGCGAAGGTCAACTTCGGAAGCAGCTTTTCTTTTGGATGCGCTTTCGATGGTTTTTGTAACAGAACCGCCGCCGAGGGTGTTCTTTTTGGATTTGTTGTTTTCAATAAGGCGCAGTTCGGAAATATGGACTTTGGATTTTACAATACCGGTCTGAACAAGGCAATATCCCGCTCCGTCCGGAAGACCGACAAGAGTTCCGTCTTTGCTCATTCCGTTGATGCGAACAGTATCGCCGCGAACAAGATTCCTCGGAAGGCGATAGCCGCTGTCTTTTGCCGCAATCGGGTCGGCAATATCCTGAATCTTCGCAATACCGGTTTTCATCTGTGCCCTTGCACGGGCTGCCATATCCGCGGAAGCTTCTGCCTCTGCGGCTTTTTTTGTTTCGATAATTTCATCAATAAGCTTCTGGGATTCCGCACGAACCTGCTCAACAAGGCGCTTTGCGCTGATTCTTGCCGCTTCAAGTTCTTTCTCTTTTGCGGCTTCCATTTCCGCCTTTTCTTTTGCGATTTCCTGACGGATTCGCTCGGTTTCTCTGCGGTAGCTTTCTGCTTTTTCGTGCTCTTTTTCAAGTTCCTGGCGGCTCTTTTCAAGCTTTTCAACAACGTCTTCAAAGTTTGCATTTTCCGCAGAAACAAGTTCCCTCGCTCTGTCAACGATGCTTCCGTCCATGCCGAGTCTTTCTGTTATTGCGAATGCGTTGGATTTTCCCGGAACGCCAACAAGAAGTCTGTATGTCGGAGAAAGGGTTTCTACATTAAATTCACAGCATGCATTTTCAACCCTCGGGGTCTGGAGCGCATACATCTTGATTTCCGCATAGTGGGTTGTTGCGGCAACCTTTGCACCATAAAGTTTAAGACGCTCGATAATTGCAACCGCAAGAGCAGCACCCTCTATAGGGTCTGTTCCTGCACCAAGTTCATCCAGAAGAACAAGGCTTCTGTCATCGGTTTTTTCAAGGATTCTTATGGTGTTGTTGATATGGGAAGAGAAGGTGGAAAGGCTCTGTTCAATGCTCTGTTCGTCGCCGATATCCGCAAAAACATTTTCAAAAACAGAAACGGAGCTGCTCTCCCCTGCGGGAATCATAAGTCCGCACATTGCCATAAGAGTTAAAAGTCCGATGGTTTTAAGTGCAACGGTTTTACCGCCGGTATTGGGGCCTGTAATTACAAGAACATCGTAATCATAGCCAAGAGCGATATCGATAGGTACTATTTTGTTTTTATCGATAAGAGGATGACGCGCTTTAGAAAGTCGAACTTTTCCGTCATCGGAAAGATTCGGAACAGCCGCGTTCATTCTTGATGCAAGTCTTGCTTTTGCAAAATAAAGGTCAAGCTCAACAATGGCGGAATAATCCTCGATAAAAGTCGAAGCATGGTTTCCGATATCACAGGAAAGTTCATAGAGTATTCTCTGGATTTCCTGCTGTTCCTTTGCTTTAAGAACTCGTGTTTCGTTATTTTCATCAACAACGCCTGCCGGCTCAATAAAAATAGTCGCACCGGAACCGGAGGTATCGTGTACCATACCCTTGATTTCGTTTCTGTATTCTGCTTTTACCGGAACGCAGTATCTTCCGTCGCGCATTGTAACAATGGGTTCTTGAAGATATTTTGAATAGGTGTTGGAGTGGATAAGTCTGTCCAGCTGTTCCTTAACTTTTGCCTGGGAATTGCGGATTTTTCTTCTTATATCCGCAAGGGTCGGGCTTGCGGTATCGCTTACCTCTTCTTCGGAAACAACTGTAAAACCGATTTTATCTTCAAGGCGCTGGTTGGGCATAAGACTTCCGAAAAGTTCATCAAGAGAGGTTTCTTTCTCTCCCTCATAGTTATTGCGGAAATCTTTCATCTCTCTCAATGCCTTAAGGAATCTTTCGATATCGATAAATTCCGGAAGAGAAAGAGTTGCGCCCATCTGTGCACGCTTAAGAGAACCGGTTACGTTTTTAACTCCATGAAGAGAAGGCGCACCGAATCTTGCTGAAAGCATATATGCATCCGCTGTTCTGTCCATAAGGCGCTGTGCCTCTCTTAAAGTTGTAACCGGCTTTGTATCAAGAGCAAGTTTTCGGCTGTCATCACAGCCGGCACATTCACCGAGCATTGAAAGGATCTTATCCAGTTCAAGTGCTCTGTAATGTCTGTTTTCTGTCATATTTTTACCTCTGAAATTTATTTCAAAACTATAAAATCAGAATGCCCGAATCGAATTTAAAAATTCCAGTGTCGGGAAAACTTTATCCATCTGTGTAACGGCATATTTTTCTGCCGCAACAGAAAGTTCTATAAGTGAATTTTCTCCGATTCTGAAAGAAAAAAGCTGCTCCATCGGAGCATATACAATATGCCGCGCACCGAGAAAAGCCGCTTTTGATAGCAAAATTTCTCCGTTTGCCGGGTTCGGTCTGCAGTCGGTACAGGTTGCATTTCCGCTTTGGGGGTCAAACCAATATGCACTTTTTTCATATTCTCCGCAGCAGGAGCAGGCAATCAAATCCGGCGCATAGCCAATAATGCTCATAAGCCGCAGTTCAAAAATGGCTTTGAGCATCGCCGGATTCACCTTTTTATTTTCAAGAATATGTAGGGTATTTAGAAGAAGCCGAAGGATATCCTTCGCTTCTTCTTCCGGGTTTGCTGCAGAAAGACAGAGTTCGCAAAAATAGCTTGCATACGCAAGGCTGTCAAGGTCTTTGCGTATTCCAAAAAACAGTCTTTCGCTTTCTGCGGAATCCACCGTATATTTATCGCGATTTTTAAAAAAAACAAATTCTCCGTAGCATAGCATCGAAGAAACGGTTGAAAGAGCACTTTTCATTCTTCTTGCTCCGGAAGCATATGCATAGATAACCCCTTTGTCCTCTGTTAATACAGCAAGGAGTTTATCGTTTTCGTTATAGTCCTGTACCTTAAGGACGATGCCTTTCGTTTTTATCTGCATAACCAATACCGCCGTTCACAGAAAAATGAAGCTTACTAAAATCTCTGCTCTCTTCCTGTTTTCCAACGTCTTTTGGAAGAGCGGGTTTTATTTCGCCCTCGTTTATCTTTTGATTGATAACGTTTGGATTTGAAAGTTTATAGCTGAGATAATCGCTTATTTTCCCTGTTTTTTCAAAATCGTTCCAGCTTTTTTCGTTCATAATTTTTTACCCCGCATACTGTTTTTTCTATATCATTTTATGATTTTAAAAAACAGATATGAGAGGTAAAATTTGTTTTTACGGTTTACAAAAATCCACCGTAGGGACCGTCGTCCCCGACGGTCCGCGGAACGCCGAGGACGGCGTTCCCTACGATAAAAACAGCAATTTTTTTACTGCTCGGTGAAACCGAAGTTACGAAGAAGTCCGTCGCGGTTGCGCCAGTCCTCTTTAACTTTTACCCAAAGCTGGAGGTTTACCTTACAGCCAAGGAAGCGTTCGACGCTCATTCTGGATTCGCTGCCGATTTTCTTGAGCATTGCGCCTTTTTTACCGATGATGATACCTTTATGGCTGTCGCGTTCGCAATAGATGATAGCGTCGATATCGATCATATCCTTGCCTTCGCGCTCTTTCATGGATTCGATGGAAACAGCGATTCCGTGGGGAACCTCATCCTCAAGGTCAACAAGCATTCTTTCACGGATAAGCTCTGCAACGATTGCTCTTTCGGGCTGGTCGGTGATGGAATCATCTGCAAAATAATGAGGGCCTTCTTCTGCATATTTTTCAAGTTCATCGGTGAGGATATTGATTCCGTCTTTTTTAAGTGCGGAAATCGGAATGACCTCATCAAAGGTATATTCTTTGGAAAGTGCCGCAATTTTTGCGAGCATCTCTTCTTTGTTTTCAAGAGTATCGATTTTGTTGATGCAAAGGATTGCAGGAAGACGAAGAGCCTTAAAACGCTCGATAAGATCGCGTTCCGGCTGAGTAATTTCGCCTTTTGGTTCGGTTACAAGAATTGCGATATCAACGTCTGCAACGGAATCGCCAACCTGTTTTACCATAAAGTCTGCAAGTTTGGTCTTGGGTTTATGAAGACCGGGGGTATCGATAAATACAAACTGGGTAAGTCCTTTGGTAAGGATACCGGTGATTCTTGTTCTGGTGGTCTGGGGTTTTGCGGAAACTGCCGCAACTTTTTCGCCGATAAGGGCGTTAAGAAGAGAACTTTTTCCAACGTTCGGTCTTCCTACTATAGCTACAAAAGCGGATTTTGTTTCAAATTTATTATTCATTGACATAACTTGCGTCACGCTGAAGTCCAAGCTTCGCGAGGACGGTTTCCTCCCTTTCTCTCATATGTACCTGTTCCATGCCGCCGTTGACATGGTCATAACCAAGAAGATGCAAAACAGAATGGACTGTAAGATATGCAACCTCTCTCTGAAGAGTGTGTCCATAAAGTTCTGCCTGCTGTTCTGCTTTTTGAAGAGATATGACCATATCTCCAAGAAGAAGCGCACCGCTTTCCGGATTTCTGTCATATACTCCGTTTTCTCCAAGCGGAAAAGAAATTACGTCCGTAACAGCATCAACATTTCTGAATTCCGCATTGATTTTTCTGATTTCCTCATTGGATACAAAGCTTATGCTTATTTCGCCCGTTTCTGTAAAACCTTCTGTAAGAAGGGTTGCTTCACAGCAACGGCGCATAAGCATTCTTATCCCTGTCGGAATTTTAATTTCTTTCTGTCTGTTTGATATGATAACTTTTGCGATTGCCATTTTCTTTTGCTGTCCTTTCGTAATATTTTTCGTACGCTTTGATAATATTCTGGACAAGTCTGTGGCGAACAACATCCTTTTCTGTGAATTTTATAAGCGAAACGTCTTCGACGTCTTTGAGTACTTTAACCGCTTCAACAAGGCCGCTCTTTTTGATTGACGGAAGGTCAATCTGGGTGGCGTCGCCGTTGATTACGGCTTTTGAATTGAAGCCGAGCCTTGTAAGGAACATCTTCATCTGTTCCGGAGTTGTGTTCTGTGCTTCATCAAGGATGATGAAAGAATCATCAAGGGTTCTGCCTCGCATATATGCAAGAGGCGCAACCTCGATATTTCCTCTTTCAACAAATCTCTGATAGTTCTCTGCGCCAAGCATTTCAAAAAGCGCATCATAAAGAGGACGAAGATACGGGTCAACTTTATTCTGAAGGTCACCGGGAAGGAATCCGAGCTTTTCTCCTGCTTCAACCGCAGGACGGGTGAGGATAATGCGGTTTACCTCCTGGTTGCGGAATGCTTTTACAGCCATCGCAACAGCAAGATAGGTTTTACCTGTACCCGCAGGGCCAACACCGATGGTGACGGTGGTGTTTTTTATCGCCTCAATATAAGCTTTCTGTCCAAGGGTCTTTGCCTTAACCGGTCTGCCTTTTGAAGTGATGCAGATAACATCGCTGCTGATTTTATTAACCTGGTCCTCGTTTCCTTCGTTAACAAGATCCATGACGTAATGGATATTCTGGTCATTAAGCTCCTCTCCTCTGCTGATGAGGGAAAGAAGACTCTGAACTGCTTTTCCGGCAAGAGAAACCTTTTCCGGGTCGCCGGAAATTTTAATCTGTGTTCCTCTGCAAAGTATATTTACTCCGTAGGATTTTTCGATTTCTTTGATATTTTCATCAAAACTTCCGAAAAGCGCAACGGCGTTTTCCATTCTTTCAATATCGACTAACTGTTCCGTAATAGTACTCCTTTACCGAATATCGGTTTTAAAAAAATATAAATTTCCACAAATACATAGTATATCAGAAATATTATATAAAATAAAGGGAATCCGGATGATTTTTTTATTTATTTTTCATTTTGCAACAAATTTTTATCCTTTGCATAGCATAAAAATATATAATCAATTTTTTCGGAGGAAATTTTGCTATGCCAATCATATATTTAAGTCCATCTACCCAGCAGGCAAACACCTATGTTACCGGAGGGAGCGAAGAATACTGGATGAACCTTCTTGCGGATGAAATGGAGCCATGGCTTATTTCCACCGGCATCAGATTTACCAGAAACACCCCGGATATGACCGCCGCATCATCAATACGCGCATCAAACGCAGGAAACTATGATTTCCATCTTGCTCTTCATTCAAACGCCGCTCCGGAAGGAAAATACGGCAAAGTTCAGGGAAGCATAGCATTTTATGCTCCGAACAGCATCAAGGGAGAAAAAGCCGCCGTGCTCATCGCAGAAAATCTGAGCACCATCTATCCTTTTTCTGCCGGAGCAAGGGCACAGCCCACCACCACCCTCGGAGAAGTTACAAAAACACGAGCACCTGCCGTGCTCGTCGAGGTTGCATACCACGATAACGTGGATGATGCAAACTGGATAACTTCAAATCTTGAGCAAATAGCAGAAAAACTTTCTCTTTCGATGGCGGAATATTTTGGGCTGCCTCTGGTTTCTCCAATGAATCCAAGAACCGGAAAAGTCGCATTAAAAAGCGGAAATCTTAATATCCGAAATTATCCGAGCACCGCAGGAAAAGTTATCCGTTCCGTTCCAAACGGTTCCGTGCTCACCGTGCTCGGAAGTCTTAATAACTGGTACACAGTGAATTATAACGGAACTGTTGGCTACGCCAGCGCAGACTATATAAGACTTTCATAAAACCCTTGATAAATCCCTTCGATTAATGTATTATATTTTTATACTTTTTTCGGAGGAAATGTCCATGTCACTTAATGAACTTCGCAGCGAATGTCTTAACTGTAAAAACTGTAAACTTTGTGAAACCCGAACCAACGTTGTTTTTGGAACCGGAAATCCGGATTCCAAAATCCTTTTTATCGGCGAAGGCCCCGGCGAAAACGAGGATCTTCAGGGACTTCCTTTTGTTGGCCGCGGCGGAATGCTTCTTGATAAAATGCTTTCCGTTGTGGATCTTTCCAGAGAAAAAAATATCTATATAGCAAACATGGTAAAATGCCGTCCTCCGAAGAACCGCGACCCGGAGGAATCCGAAGTTGCTGCATGCCGCCCCTGGCTCGAAAAACAGATCGAAATTATCGACCCAAAAATCATCGTCTGCCTTGGAAGAGTTTCCGCAATCCGCTTTATCGACCCCAATTTTAAAGTAACAAAAGAGCACGGACAGTTTATCGAAAAAGACGGTCGCCTTGTTATGGGAACTTTCCATCCTGCGGCGATTCTTCGCAACCCGAACCAAAAACCCGCCGCAATGGATGACTTTTTTGCCCTTCAGGCAAAGATTGAGGAGCTCTGTCCGGAAACCTATGCCAAATAAAAATTGCCCGCCGACCCGGCGGGCAATTTTTATTTTCCGCAAAGATTTTCTGCTGCGATTATGGTTGCGATGGTATCGCCAAGCTGGACGAAAGCCGCCGCAAGAAGCGCGCTTTGTTCCGGCGTCAGTTCTTCCGTAATCAGCGCCGCAAGGGCCGTTATTGCCGCGGCTGTTTCTTTCGGGCACATAAAATCATCTCCCGATAACAGAATATGCCGCCGTTGCGGAAAAATTTAAAACTTACCAAATTTTTCTCTATGTTGAAACTGATATATCAGCAAAAATTTCCCTATTGCACAATACCGATGATAATCAGCGCTATTCCGATAATCAACAAAGGAAGCTGCACTTTATCGGGGAGTTTGCAGATAAAACGGTTGACCGCAATCAGCGCACTGTTGAGTAAAATTCCTATAATTAAGCACCGGTTCATCGAATATTCTCCTTATTTGTTTCTGCAAAAAATTTTCAGCTTGTACTCTCTGGCCTTATCAAGAAATCCGCAGAGATACAGTATATTCAGACCCAAAGCCGCCGCTGCAATTCCAAGAGAAAAAAAGCGCAAAAAGTTATTTATGTGCTCATTGGGTTCAATGGGGAGAAAATTGAAAACACCCGTATCCGACAAGCAAAAAATAACAAGGAAAATAAAGGTGCCTATGGAGAAATTAAGCATTTTCGATTTCAGCTTTCGTTTCTCGGCATCCGCATATTCCGCCACTTTTAAAAGGGTTTCTTTTGTTTCGCTATCCATATTCTCGCTTCTCCTTTTTCCGTCAATGATTTCACGAATATCCGTGTTGTAAAAATCCGCAAGTTCAATCAGAATCTCCAAATCCGGCATATTACTTCCGGTTTCCCACCGGGATACGGTTCTGGAGGACACATAAAATTGTTCTGCAAGCTGCTCCTGGGTTAACCCCTTTTCCTTGCGCAGATGCTTTAGGAATTCACCTGTTTTCTGCTGGTTCATCCGCACCACTCCTTTCGCAGAAAATCATATCAATATCACGCGGTAAATACCACGACACAAAGCGAGAAATGCCATGGTATTGTATCGGACATATCGTGTCTGATATATTTTGTTCAAAGTATAGCATCCGTTTTTTTGTTTTACAACGAAAATACGCTGGATTATATTTCTTTTTCCAAAATATCTTTTATTTCTCTTTTATATATGTTAAAATAAAGGGTAATAATTTTTTGGAGGCGGCTATGGCTTTTTTACCTATTAACAAAGAAGATATGAAAAAACGCGGCTGGGACGAAGTTGACTTCGTCTTTGTAACCGGCGACGCTTATGTGGACCATCCTTCTTTTGGTCCTGCAATACTTACAAGACTTCTTGAAAGCCGCGGCTATCGTGTTGCGGTTCTTGCACAGCCGGATTGGAAGAACAACTATGATTTTATGAAGTTCGGAAAACCGCGCCTTGCTTTCCTCGTTTCCGCAGGAAACATCGACTCTATGGTAGCGCATTATACTGTTGCAAAAAGAAAACGCCGCGATGACGCATATTCTCCCGGTAAAAAAGCAGGACTCCGTCCGGACAGAGCCGTTACCGTTTACAGCAAAAAAATCAAATCCATCTATCCCGATGTTCCCGTAATTATCGGCGGAATCGAAGCATCTCTCCGCCGTTTTGCACACTACGATTATTGGGATAATAAAATCATGCCCTCTGTTCTTGTGGATTCCAAAGCCGACCTTCTTTCCTATGGTATGGGCGAACACCAGACCCTCGAAATTGCAGAAAGACTTAATAACGGAGAATTCCCCTGCACCATGACCGATATTCGCGGAACCTGTTATCTCGTTCCGGTAAACGAATACGAACCCGGTCCTGCAGTTGAATGTCCTTCCTATGAAAAAGTCTGTGCCGATAAAAAAGAATACGCCATTTCCACAAGAAAACAGCAGGACGAACAGGACCATATCCGCGGAAAAAGGGTTATCCAGCGCCACGGAAATATGATGCTCGTTCAAAACCCTCCTTCTGCTCCTCTTAATCAGAAAGAGCTTGATGAGGTTTTCGCTCTTCCCTATGAACGCAACTATCACCCGATTTATGAAAAAATGGGCGGTGTTCCCGCAATCGAGGAAGTTCTTTTCTCCATAACCCATAACCGCGGATGCTTCGGTGGATGCAATTTCTGCGCTCTTGCTTTCCATCAGGGAAGATTTGTTACAAGCAGAAGCCGCGAATCCATTATCGAAGAAGCAAAAATCCTTACCAAGGATCCCCGTTTTAAAGGTTACATCCATGACGTTGGCGGTCCTTCCGCAAACTTCCGTAATCCTGCATGCGAAAAACAGAAAAAGCTCGGTCTTTGCGCCGGTAAAAAATGCCTTGCTCCGGAACCCTGTCCCAATCTTATCGCTGACCACAGCGAATATCTTGATATTCTTCGTGAGCTCCGTGCTCTTCCGAAGGTAAAAGCAGTATTCATCCGCAGCGGAATCCGCTATGACTACGTTATGGCCGATGATGATGACAGATTCTTTAAAGACCTCGTAAGATATCATGTAAGCGGACATCTTAAAGTTGCTCCGGAACATTGCAGCGCCGGTGTTCTTGATATGATGGGCAAACCCCATATCGAAACATACGTAAGATTCCAGAACCGCTTTATGGAACTTACAAAATCCGCAGGAAAAGAACAGTATCTTGTTCCCTATCTCATGTCCTCCCATCCGGGAAGCACCATAAAAGATGCTGTTGCTGTTGCACAGTTCCTTAAAAAATACAATATCCGTCCGGAACAGGTTCAGGATTTCTATCCCACTCCCGGAACGGTTTCCACCTGCATGTTCTATACCGGAATCGACCCCTATACTATGAAAGAGGTTTATGTTCCCACCAATTCCGAAGATAAATCTCTTCAGCGAGCACTTCTTCAGTACTATATCCCCGAAAACGCAGACATGGTACGCAAAGCTCTCCGCAAGGCACATCGCGAAGACCTCATCGGAAACGACCAGAACTGCATAGTCCGCGAAGACTTCCGCGCAAAGAACATTGCAGAAAAAAGCGGAAAAACTGTTACTTATACAAAAGAAAACAATCCCCTTGGAAAACGCAAAAATCCCAAACTTTCCGGAAAATCCAAAAAACCGAAGAGAGTTAAATAAAGGAGTGTTCTCAAATGAGCCGTTTTGCCTGGAAAGGTCATATTTATTATTCAAACGAAAAACACGAACTTGAAATTTTTGAAAACAGCTGGGTTCTTTCCGAAGACGGAATCTGTAAAGGCGTTTTCAAGGAACTTCCTGATGATTGGAAAGACGCCGAACTCACCGATTTTGGCAACAAAATAATCATTCCCGGTTTTTCCGATCTTCATGTTCATGCAGCACAGTATGCCTATGTAGGAACAGGAATGGACGAGGAACTTTTGGGCTGGCTTGAAAAATACGCCTTCCCGGAAGAAGCATCTTTTTCCGACCTCGAATATGCAAGAGAAGCTTATTCCTATTTTGTTCGCGACCTTAGAAAAAGCGCCACAACAAGAGCAAGCATCTTTGCATCCAAACAGGTTCCCGCAACGGAGCTTCTTATGGAAATGCTCGATGAAACCGGACTTAAAACCTATGTCGGTAAGGTAAACATGGACCGAAACTGTCCGGATTATATCCGCGAAGAAAGCGCAGAAGTTTCCGGAAACGATACGGAAAAATGGATTGCAGAAACCATCAATAAATTTGAAAATACAAAACCCATCCTCACCCCTCGCTTCACTCCAACCTGCTCCGACGAAGTTATGGTAAGACTTGGAGAAATCCAGAAAAAATACGGCGTTGCAATGCAAAGCCATCTTTCTGAAAATCAGGGCGAAATCGCCTGGGTAAAAGAACTTTGTCCCAATACAAAATTCTATGGCGAAGCTTATGACCAGTTCGGTCTTTTCGGAGGAGAAAATTGCCCCACCATCATGGCACATTGTGTTTACTCTTCCGATGAAGAGCTTGACCTTATTGAAAAACGCGGTGTCTGGATGATTCTTTGTCCCCAATCCAATATGAACGTTGCAACCGGAATTGCCCCTGCGCGCAAATATCTCGACAGAGGACTTAAACTCGGACTCGGAAGCGACCTTGCCGGCGGAAGCACTCTTTCTATCTTCCGCGCAATAACCGATTCCATCGTTGCATCAAAACTCCGCTGGAGACTTGTTGACCAGAATCTTAAACCCCTTTCTGTTGCAGATGCATTTTATATGGCAACCCGCGGCGGCGGAAGCTTCTTCGGTAAAGTCGGCGCATTTGAAGACGGCTATGAAATGGACGCAGTCGTTATCGACGACAGCGCAATTTATACTCCGAAAAAACTTTCCATGCACGACCGCCTCGAAAGACTTTGCTATCTTTATACCAACGCAAAAATTGTTAAAAAATGCGTTGCAGGAAGAATGATAGACCTCGAATAATAAAAAAATGCGTGCCGTTTTTCGGCACGCATCTCCGTTATTTTTTTCGATAGAGCAAAATTTTCTTCATAAAGAAGTTCCAGAAAAGAACGATTATCGCTGCAGCGGCTTTGGAAATCATATAGTACCATAAAAATACTTCCGTAAAAAGTATCATAAGTCCTTCTGTGATTACAAGGCCGCAAACTGCAATTATTGCAAAAACAGTAAATTCCCATGTCTTTTCTTTTCCGGAGGATTTTTTGCTGAATACCAAAAGCTTCGAAAGCCAAAAATTCACCAAAAGTCCTGCAATAAATGAAATTATTCCGGAAAGAGCATAGTGAATCCCTGCCTCTGTTATCAGATGCAAAAGCACATAGTCCGTTATAAAGCTTGCTCCGCCAACAAATATATAACGGAAAAACTGGAGAAAAAAGTCCTCCGTCGGTTCAAGGAAAAGTCCCTTTATATCGCCTTTTTTAAGAATTTCAAAAAATTTATCAAACATATTTTTTCCTTTTTTATTTTTATTCTGAACTATATTTTATCTTTTTCCGAAGATAAAATCAAGTATTGCGAAAGGAGGAGTTTTCTTGGAAAGACTCGATAAAATGATATCTTCCAGAACCGGACTTTCCAGAAAAGAGGCAAAATCCGCCCTTTCTTCCGGAAAAGTTACCGTTAACGGCGTTGTTACCCGTTCCTCCGATTTTAAAGTTGCGGAAACGGATGAAATAATCCTCGACGGAAGAAAAATAAACGGAAAAGCCCATACCTATCTTGTTCTTAATAAGCCAAAAGGCTATGTTTCCGCAACGGAAGACCCAAGCCAAAAAACCGTTCTTGAACTTGTTCCGGAGGAACTTATGCGAAACGGTCTTTTCCCTGCCGGAAGGCTCGATAAAGATACAACCGGCCTTATGATAATAACCGATGACGGAGATTTTGCCCACCGCATACTCTCTCCAAAAAAGCACGTTCCGAAGAAATACGATGTCACCATCGACCTTCCCGTAACCTATGAAATGGAAAAAGCCTTCTCCGAAGGAGTAATGTTAAGCGACGGCATCTGTAAAACCGCGACTCTTATAAAAACCGGAGAATACACAGCTCTTGTAACCCTTTCCGAGGGAAGATATCACCAGATTAAAAGAATGTTCGGTTGCTTCGGTGCAAAAGTAACGGAACTTAAACGCCTTTCCATGGGCGGATTTTCTCTTCCGGAAGACCTTGCGGAAGGCGAATGCCGTGAACTTTCCGACGAAGAAACCGCACTTATAGAAAGCAGGTGAAAAGTTTGATTTTATATACGGTTATCCCCTGTTATAACGAAGAAAAAGTCCTTCCGGAAACCATAAAGGTCATGGAGAAAAAATATAAAAGCCTTATCGAAAAAGACGCAATATCAAAAGAAAGCCGGGTTCTTTTTGTGGATGACGGTTCCCATGATGACACATGGGAAATGATTCTCGATGCTCATAATGAAAACGAGATTTTCTCCGGAATCAAGCTTAGCCATAACCGCGGCCACCAGAATGCGCTTCTTGCAGGCCTTATGGAAGCAAAAGAACATTGCGACGCCGCAATCTCCGTTGATGCAGACCTTCAGGATGACATCGACGCGATGGATGAAATGATAGAAAAATTCGCCGAAGGCTGCGAAATCGTTTACGGAGTCCGCAATAAACGCAGTACGGACCGCTTTATGAAGCGCTTTACCGCCGAGGGTTATTATCGCCTTATGGAGTTCTTTGGAACCCATATAATTTTTAACCATGCGGATTATCGCCTTATGAGCAAAAAGGCAATTGTCGCTCTTTCTGAATTTGACGAAGTCAATCTTTTCCTTCGCGGAATGGTTCCGATGCTTGGTTTTAAAAGTGATAAAGTTTATTACGAACGCAGAGAGCGCTTTGCCGGAGAAAGCAAATACAGCGTTGCAAAAATGGTCGATCTTGCCTGGAACGGAATCACCTCCTTCAGCGTAAAGCCTGTTGATATGATTCTTTTCGGCGGCGTGCTCATAACCGCATTTTCCGTGCTCGCGATGCTCATTCTTCTTGTGCTCAACATTTTTAATGTTTCCATCGGTGCTCAAAGCTGGGTAATTGCTTCCGTTTTCCTTTGTACCGGAATCAATCTTACCGCTCTTGGCGTTGTTGGCCAATACGTCTGCCGCGCATATCTTGAAACAAAGCACAGACCGAAATATATAATTGAAGATAAAATTTAATTTAAAACAGCCCGAAAAAACATTGTTTTTTCGGGCTGTTTTGTTGTTTTTACGCTTTAATACTTTATTTTATTAAATTATTTTCATTTTGCTAAATTTAGTATTTTTAATATTCTATATATCAGTATAGTTAATTTTTCTTTTATTTATCGTAAATTTTTATATTTATTATAAAAATCGTCTATATATAGTACAGTATCTATTCTGTGTTGCAGTCTATAAAATGACGGTGTATAATATGGTCAAGTTTTAAAAAAACGGAGGACAAAACCATGACTGACGCCCAGGTTAAGATGCTAATTTCGATGGTTCTTTATATGGCAGTTGTAATTGCCATCGGCATTTATTTTTCAAAACGTGCCAATAAGAACAGCGATGAATATTTCCTCGGAGGACGCAGCCTTGGTCCATGGGTAACCGCCATGAGCGCAGAAGCTTCCGATATGAGCGGCTGGCTTTTGATGGGACTTCCCGGTATTGCATATTGGCTCGGAATTTCCGATGCTTTCTGGACCGCCGTTGGTCTTGCAATCGGTACATACCTCAACTGGCTCCTTGTTGCAAAACGCCTTCGCCGTTACAGCGTAAAAATTGATGCCATCACCGTTCCGGATTATTTTTCCAAACGTTTCCATGAGGTTGACGGCAAAAAAATTCTTCTCACCATCGCTTCTATTTTTATCCTTGTTTTCTTTTCTGTTTATGCCGGAAGCTGCTTCGTAGCATGCGGAAAACTTTTCTCCACCCTTTTCGGTCTTCCCTATGTTCCGATGATGATAATCGGCGCCGTTTTCGTAATTATTTATACTTTCCTCGGCGGATTCCTTGCAGAAAGCGCTTCTGACTTTATGCAGGCCATTGTTATGATAGTTGCTCTTTCCGTCGTTCTTTCTGTCGGAACCGTTGCCGCAGGCGGCTTTGGTGCAGTTATCGAAAACGCAAAAAACATTCCCGGATTCTTCGAACTTTTCGGAATTGCAACCCCCGTTCTTGGAGAAAACGGTCTCCAGCTTGTTGAAAACGGAAAACCTGTTTTCGATGAAGCCGGAACCTACGGAATCATCACCATTCTTTCAACTCTCAGCTGGGGTCTTGGATATTTCGGTATGCCCCAGGTTCTTCTCCGCTTTATGGCAGCAAGAAAAACCGATGAAATCGCTATCAGCCGCCGCATCGCAACCGTTTGGGTAGTAATTTCTCTCGCTGCAGCAGTTGCTGTCGGCGTTATCGGAAGAGCGCTTCTCCCTACTGAAGAAGCACTTCTCTCCTCTTCCGTAGCAGAAAACGTATTTATCATCATCTGCGGAAAGCTTCTTCCTCCTCTTCTTGCCGGTGTAATTATGTCCGGTATCCTTGCGGCAACTATCAGTTCTTCCGATTCCTATCTTCTTATCGCCGCATCCGCATTTTCCAAGAACCTTTATCAGGGAATCTTCCATAAAAACGCAACCGATAAACAGGTTATGCGCTGCTCAAAAATCGTTCTTGTTATCATCGCACTCTTTGGTGTTGTTGTTGCTCTTGATGAAAACAGCGTAATTTTCAATGTTGTTTCCTTCGCTTGGGCAGGATTTGGCGCAACCTTTGGTCCGCTTATGCTCATCAGCCTTTTCTGGAAAAAAGTCACCCGTTCTGCCGCTATTGCCGGTATGCTTTCCGGCGGCGCAATGGTATTTATCTGGGAATATGTTTTCACCCCCATGGGCAAAAACCTTGGAATCAGCGTTCTTACTGTTTATGAACTTCTTCCTGCATTCCTTGTTTCCACCGCGGTTATTTTCCTCGTATCCAAATTCACCAAGGCTCCTGATAAAGAGATCCTTGATGAGTTCGAGGCTGTTTCTGCTATTGAATAATATCCACATTCTCCTTTCTCTTTCACAAATTGTTCGTTTGGACAGCAAAAATCGCCTGCTTAAAAAAGCGGGCGATTTTTGTTTTATTTTAGTTAGTCCCATTCATCATAGATGCAAATACTGCCGTTTATTTTTTCAATCTTTGCGGCGGTTCTTGCACCAAGGCTTTCGCAATTAGAAAAAGCGTTATGTCCTATGCTCTCTATATTCTTCGGAATCACAACCGTCCTTAGGCGTATGCAATCCGCAAAAGCCTTTTTACCGATTTCCGTTACACTTTCCGGAAGAATAACTTTACGAAGGCTCTCACAGCACCCAAAAGCCCCGTATCCGATTTTCTTCACTCCATACGGAATAGTTATATCCCTAAGTCCCCAACAGCCGTTAAAGGCCAGAGGCGCTATCTCCGTTTCCGTCGGAAGAAGCTCCACGTTTTTCACCTTGCATGCACCGCTGAAAATTCCAGATCCTCTTGGCATGTCATCCGGAATATCAACTTCCTCAAGCTTTTTGCAGGCGCAGAAAATCCAACCGTCAATTTCTTTAATATTACCAAGAATGGTAACAGAGCGCAGCTCAAGGCAGAGAGAAAATGCGCCTTTTCCGATTTTTTCAACGGATTTTGGAATTGTTATCTTTTTTATCATTGAACCGCTAAAAGCATCCTCCGCAATTTCCTTAACCGTTTCCGGAATGATAACGGTATCGATTTTCGCGTTTTCAAAGGCGCTTTTACCGATTTTTTTGACACCATCCGGTATAACCGGATTTTTTGATTTTCCGCAGTATTTCTTCAGGATTTTTCTTTCGATAACAAAATCTTCGGGCATAAAATCACCCCACCATTAAACTTTTGTTTCCCCTGCGATTATCTTTTTGTAGTCCTCAAGGTTTTTCATAAGAATTTCCGCCGCATCAAGTCCGTATGGACATTTGCTGTGACAGCTTCCGCAATGGATGCAGTTTTCGATTTTTGACATTTCCTCCTGCCATTCTTCGGAAATCCATGTTTTAGAAGGTGCTCTGCGGATAAGAAGAGACATTCTTGCGCAGTCATAGATTTTTATTCCTGCCGGGCACGGCAGGCAATATCCGCATCCGCGACAGAAATCTCCGGCAAGTTCTTTCCTATCATTTTCGATAATTTCGAGGATTTCTCCCTCCATTTTTGCCGGGTTTTCAAAATATCCCAAAAATTCATCAAGCTCCGTCATGCGCTGGATTCCCCAAATGGGAAGAACATTATCAAACTGGCTCATAAACGCAAAAGCCGCCGCAGATTTTGTAATAAGTCCGCCGGCAAGAGCTTTCATGGCAATAAATCCCATGTTCTGCTCTTTGCTTTTTTTCACGAGTTCAAGTTCCCTTTCGCCGGAAAGATAGCTCAGCGGAAACTGAAGAGTTTCATAAAGTCCGGAGGAAACCGCTTCTTCCGCTACCTTAATTTTATGGGCAGTTATACCGATATGGCGGATTTTCCCCTGTGCTTTTGCTTCAAGCATTGCTTCATACATTCCGGTTCCATCACCGGGTTTATAGCACTGCGAAGCCTGGTGGAACTGATAAATATCAACATAATCTGTCTTTAAAAGAGAAAGGGACGTTTCAAGATCCTTCCAAAAGCCTTCCGGGGTTTCTGCTGCTGTTTTTGTTGCAATAAAGATATTTTCTCTTACATCGGAGAGAGCTTTTCCGATTTTCTCTTCGCTATCGGTATATGCTCTTGCGGTATCAAAAAAAGTCATTCCGCCTTCATAAGCGCTGCGGAGAATTTTTATGGAGGTTTCCATATCGTCGCGCTGTACCGGAAGTGCACCAAAACCGTTTTGCGGAACAGTTATTCCGGTTGAACCAAGGGTTATATTTTTCATTTTTCGATCTCCTGTTTTCCGTAAATATTCATATTCTATAATTAAAGAATACCCCCATCGCATCTTTTTGTCAATCGACAGATTTTTTCTTGACTTTTCCTTTGATATAAAACATAATATTGATATCCGCAGGTATAGTTCATCGGTAGAACAGTCGCTTCCCAAGCCACAGAGGTGGGTTCGATTCCCATTACCTGCTCCAAAAAAGC
>JAFYOZ010000026.1 GCA_017547705.1 Oscillospiraceae bacterium | reverse complement strand
TTCCTTCCGTTGGTACGGTGAAGGCGACCCGATCTCTCTTGAATATATCTCCCAGATTCCGGGAATGCGTTCGATCGTTTCCGCTGTTTATGACGTAAAACCCGGCGAAGTATGGCCGGAAGAAAGCCTTGAAAAAATGAAAGCGGAATGTGAAGAGCACGGACTTGTTTTCGACGTTGTGGAATCCATTCCGGTTTGCGAAGATATAAAACTTGGCAGAGGCGACGTTGAACATCTTCTCGACGTTTATTGCGAAAACATCCGCCGCTGCGCAAAATACGGTGTCAAATGCGTTACATATAACTTTATGCCGGTTTTTGACTGGACCAGAACACAGCTTGACAAAAAAGCTCCGGACGGTTCCACAAGCCTTGTTATGTATTGGGACCAGATGAAGGGTCTCGACCCGCTCAAGGACGATATCCATCTTCCCGGTTGGGATTCAAGCTATTCCCAGGAAGAAGTCCGTGAACTTATTTCCGCCTACGGCGAACTCGGTGAGGAAGGTCTTTGGAAAAACCTTGAAAGATTCCTCAAAAAAGTCATTCCCGTTGCAGAAGAATGCGGCGTCAAAATGGCTATCCATCCGGACGACCCGCCCTATCCGATTTTCGGAATTCCCCGCATAATCACTTGTGAAGAAAACCTTGACCGATTCCTTAAACTTGTTGACAGTCCTTCCAACACTCTTTGCCTTTGTACCGGAAGCCTTGGCTGTGCTTCTTCCAACGACGTTGTTGCAATGGTAAAAAAATATGCCGCCATGGACCGAATCGGTTTTATGCATATCCGCAACGTTAAAATCATGGAAGACGGTTCTTTCGAAGAAAGAGCCCACCTTTCCTCCTGCGGAAGTCTTGACCTTTATGAAATTGTAAAAGCGCTTGTCGACAATAATTTCGAAGGCTATGTGCGTCCCGACCACGGAAGAATGATCTGGGGCGAAACCGGAAAACCCGGTTACGGTCTTTTCGACCGCGCTCTTGGCGCAGTTTATATCAACGGACTTTTTGAAGCCTGCGAAAAGAATAAAAAATAAGGAGAAAAACGATGATTAAAAACGTTCTTGATACCGATCTTTCCGGAAAAGTTGCCGTTGTAACCGGCGCCGGCGGAATTCTCTGCAGCTATTTTGCAAAAGTTCTTGCAAGAGCAGGCGCAAAAGTTGCCCTTCTTGACATCAATGAAGAAGCCGCAAAACAGTATGCAGACGAAATCACCGACGAAGGCGGAATTGCAAAAGCATATTCCTGCAACGTACTTAACAAAGAAAGCTGCGAGGAAGTTGCAAAAACCGTTTCCGAAGATTTCGGCCCCTGCGATATTTTGATAAACGGCGCAGGCGGAAACAATCCGAAGGCAACCACCGATAAAGAATATTTCGAACTTGGCGACATCGATGCCGAAACAAAAAGCTTCTTTGACCTTGATACCGAAGGAGTCGGTTTTGTTTTCAACCTCAACTTCCTTGGAACTCTTATTCCCACCCAGGCTTTTGCAAAACAGATGGTCGGAAGAGAAGGCTGCAGCATCATCAATATCTCCTCTATGAACGCATATACTCCCC
>JAFYOZ010000163.1 GCA_017547705.1 Oscillospiraceae bacterium | reverse complement strand
GGTCTTACCAAAGTTGCAGCAGAAGCACCCACCGAAGAAAACATTGTTAAAATGATTTCCGACGCACTTGTTGCAATGGGCAACGCCAAAATTCCGAACCAGAACAGAACCATTTTCCTTACCTGGGAAGCTTACGGCCTTCTTCGCCTTTCCAAACAGTTTATCGGTGTTGAGGGACTTGCAAAAAATATTCTCACCCACGGCGTTCTCGGTATGTTCATGAACGCAAAAGTTGTTCCCGTTCCGGACGAATATCTTACCAAAAACGGCAAAAAAGCTCATTTTGTAATTGTTTACAAAAACGCAGTTCTTCAGCCGAAAAAGATCCAGGATTATTTCGTCAAAGAGAACCCCGCAGGCATCAACGGCGCACTTCTTGAAGGCCGCTTTATCTACGATGCTTTCGTAATTGCGGCAAAAGCAAAAGGCGTTTATGCCCTTGTTGAAGCAAACGCAAGACAGGCAACTCCTACCATTGCAATTTCCGGCACTACTGCAACCGTTACTTCTGCAGGCGCAAAAGCAATCAGAGTTACCACCGACGGCACCGACCCCAGATTCAGCGAAACTGCTGTTGAAACCACTTCCGGCGGTACTGTAACCGTTAAAACCGGCGACAAAGTAAGAGCTGTTGCATTCAGCGATACTCTTTTTGCATCCGAAGTTGCAGAAAAAGCATAAGCAAAAACAATTTTAAAAGGGCGAACCCGAAGTTGAGGGATTCGCCCTTTTCTTGATATAAGGAGGGATTTTATGGCAAAGATCGGATTCGGAGGCGAAGACGAGAAAAAGAACCCCGCGACCGGAAATTCCGAAACCCCCGGAAAAGAAGGAAGCAGCACCGGAACAAATATTTTCGGAAGTGTTGTTCCGAACAAAGTTATTGTCGGAGCGGGAACACCCGAAAAACCCGCGGCAGGAAACCAGACCAAACCGACAGATCCGCCGAAAACGGAAGCAAACGTCGGAACCGCGGGAATTGGAAATTATAAACCGATTACAAGCATTAAAGACTATATTTCCGGAAACCAGGTGAGTTCCAACGCAGGAAAAATTGAAACCACCACCAACGAGCAGAAGGCGGAAACTGCTCTTGCGGATCTTCGGAACGATTATATGAATACTCTTCAGAACCAGTACAATTATTCCGCAGACAAGCTTAAAGCGGAAAGAGACGCGGCAATGAGAGAAAACTGGATCCTTCAGCAGCAGGCGGAAGCAAACCTTCCGGAAAGACTTGCGGCCGGAGGAATCAACGGCGGAGCGACCGAAACGAGCCTTGCGGCGCTCAGAGCGCAATATCAGGGAAACAGAAACGATATTCAGAGCGGGTATATGGATAATCTTGGAGAGCTTGAACAGGAAAGAGCGATCGGAACCGCGGAGGCGGAAAAGAGTTATAACGAAAGATGGCTTGAATATCTTCTTTCCCTTGCCGAAGCGGAAAAGACCGCAAAATACAATAAATAAGGAAGTGATTTCATGCCGAAACTTTTAAACCTTCCCACCGGAGGAACCCCGGCGAAAAAGGTTCTTGAAATCACATCCTTTGCAGGGATAGATCTTTCGTCATCGCCTGCGGACGTTGACAGAAGGAGAAGCCCGGACGCGCCGAATATGATGCCGGATTCGCTTGGAAACCCGGTTAAAAGACCGGGTTTTGAACTTTTCGGAAAGTTTCCGGGAAGGATAAACGGAAGTTTTCAGTTCGGAGAACAAAGGATCATCCACGCGGGCAAGGCGCTTTTTAACGAAGAAAGGCAGATCTGGGACGGAATGGCGGACGAAATATCCTGCGGGATCGTGACCGGGAACAGACTTTTTATTTTTGACGGGCAGGAAGCGCTTTGTTTTGACGGTGAGCACGTTTTTCCCCTTTGCGATATTGCGTATGTTCCGACGGTGCTCATTTCCAAAAACGCGGACGAAGCGGAAAAGGAAACGGTGCTCAAAGGAGACGGAACGAGCACGGAATTTGTTCTTCCGGAAGAACCGAAGGAGATTCTTTCCGTTGCAAAAGGGGAAACCGGCATTGATTATACATATTCCGACGGGAAAATCGTTTTTGAAACCGCACCGGAAGAGGGAGCGGAAATCAAAGTCAGAATGCTTGTTACAGAGGAACCGGGCGGAAGTGCAAAAGAGGAATTCAACCTTATTTCTTCCAGATGGAAAGAGAGTTTTCTTTGCGATACCGGAACGGAAAAGAAATTCAGCCTTTCGAAAGGAAAGCTTTTCGGAAACGTGAGAGCCTGGATCATGGACGAAAAGGGCGAAATGCAGGAAAAGATTGAGGACGAAGATTTTTCCGTTGACAGAGAAGCGGGGAAAATCGAATTCTTTGAGGCTGTTCCGAAGGCACCGGTCACCGGGCAGGATAACCTTGTTATTGAGGCGGGAGCTTTTTTTGAAGGTTACAGAGAAAGGATAAACAATTGCCGAAGGGGAATTGCATTCGATTCCGGCGGCACTTCAACAAGGATATTCCTTTGCGGAAACAAGGACGAACCGAACAGGGACCATTGGTGCGCGGCGGGAGATCCGACATACTGGCCGGACACTTATTATTCCGAAATCGGAAGCGCAAAATCCGAAATAGTAGGTTATTCCGTTATCGAAGGATATCTTGCGGCGCATATTTCCCCGGCTTTTGACGGAAGAAGCATTGTTCTTCGTACGGCGAACGTTGACGAAGAAGGAAACGTCAGTTTTCCTATCATAAAGCATCTTCAGGGCGAAGAGGCGGTTGCACCTTATTCTTTTGTATATATGGAGAAAGAACCGCTTTTTCTTACGAAAAGAGGGGTTTACGCCATTACTGCGGAAGACGTTTCCGGCGAGAAATACACCCAGAACAGAAGCTTTTATATCAATAAGGTTCTTTGTAATGAGGATATTGAAAATGCTTTCTGCGGAAAATGGCGGCAGTTTTACGTTGTTTTGACCGAAGACAAAATGTTCCTTCTTGACACAAGCCAGAAGAGTTACCAGAGGGGCGAACCGCTTTCAACTTTCCAGTATGAATGTTACCTTTGGAAGGATTTTGAGGCAAGGATTTTTTGGGAAGAGGACAGAGAACTTTTCTTCGGCGACAGCGAAGGAAATGTTTTCAGATTCACCGAAGGAAAATATTCCGACAACGGAAGAGCGATCAATGCTTACTGGACAGTTCCGGATTTTTCGGGAGAAAGTTTTTGGAGGAACAAGACCATCCGCACCGTTGCGATCCAGGCGGCGGCGGTTCCGCAGAACGAAGTCCGGCTTGAAGTCCGGGAAAACGGATTCTGGAAAGTTCTCAAAGAATGGAAAGGAAAGATTTCCTATTTCGCATGGGACCGCTTTTCCTGGGACGATTTTCCCTGGAGCGGAAACAGCGATTACAGAACCATTACTCTTAAAACAAAGATAAAGAAATTCGATAAAGCGGGATTCAGAATTGTCGGCGACAGCAGGGACAGAGGGTTCGGGCTTTACGGATTTGCGATTGAATACACCGAAAGCGGCAGATTTAAAAAGTGAGGTGATTAAGTGGATATCAATAAAATTACAGAAGAAGAAATCAGACAAAACAGCGTAGTCGGAATGGCGGAAGTTCCGGGACTTCCTGCACAGGAAATGCAGTACAGAATCGAACAGCTTGTCCGGGAAATTGCTATTCCGAAGATAAACGAAGTTATTGAATATATTGCCGGAAAAGTTGCAACGCAGGAGGATCTTGAAAAGCTTCTTATTGATTCCGGTTCCGTTACTTCCGTTTTCGGAAGGGCGGGAGCAGTTGTTGCAAAAAGCGGAGATTACACCCCGGAAATGGTCGGCGCGGCGGCAAAAAGCCACGCAAAGGAACATTCTTCCGAGGGCAAAGACCCGATCAAACCGGAAAACATCGGAGCAGCGGAAAAGGAACACGTTCACGGAAACATTACCGAGGACGGAAAAATCGGAAACGCAAACGGAATGGTCCTTATGACCGGAATCGGCGGAAAAATTGAAGCAAAAGCAAAGGCGGATTCCGGATTTGTTCTTCCGGCGGAGGTTGTTCCGGTTACCGGGGAATTTACCGCAGAGAACAACAAAATTTATTTCGGAAATGATATTTCCGATTTTATCTTTAATTGCGACAGCGCAAAAATTGCAAATTGCAGAGGATTTGTCACTTTTGGGACACCGGGAAGAATTGAACTTAAAGGATTCGATTTTGTTGACGATTCCGACGATATCAAAACTGCGGCGGCAGGAAGCAGATGGGAATTCGACCTTTCCTACGGCTGTCTTATTATTCGGAAAAGGAGTGAATAAAGAATGGAGCTTTTGAGATTTACAGTAAGGAATCAGAGACTTTCCGGCGGGCGAATCCGTCTTGTTTCCGATTCCATAGATTACGTTGAAGCTTTCTTTGATTTCCGCACCGAAGATTGGGAAGGACTTTCGAAATGGGCGCATTTCAGCAAAGGGGAAGTTACTTATGACATAAACCTTGCTGAGGACAGAATCACAAAGGATATGCACCTTAACCTCGAAGAGGGCACTTGGGAAGTCAAACTCCACGGAACGGATTCCGCAGGAACCATGAGGATCACCACCGACACGGCCTTTGTTATTGTTGAGGCTTTTGGAGAAGGATTTAATCCTCTTCCGGAGATTCCGCTTTCCGCAGCGGAACAAATCGACGCAAAGGCACAGCTTGCTCTTGAAACGGCGCAGGGAGCTGTCGGAACGTCTTCCGAAGCGGTTGAGATCGCGCTTGAAATAAAAAGAATGGCCGACAACGGAGAATTTGACGGAGAAGACGGAGCACCCGGAAAGACCCCGGAAATTCAGATCGGAAACATTGAAACTCTTCCCCCGGAAGCGGAAGCAACGGTTTCCATCGGAGGAACGGCGGAAAAACCTATTCTTAACTTCGGAATTCCGAAAGGAAACACCGGCGAAGACGGAATCGGAATCGAAGACGTTGAAACGCAGATGAGCGCCGAGGACGGAGGTTTTAACGTTCTTACAATCAGGCTTACGGACGGAAGAACTTTTTCCTGGGCGATCATGAACGGACACAAAGGAAACGACGGAAAAGCGGGAAGTCCCGGTTTAGTCTGGGCAGGAGAATGGACCCCGGAGGGAGATTACAGAGCGATCCGCGACGGACAGATTTCGAGGGATGTTGTTATGTATAACGGTTCCGCTTACGTTGTTGCGGTAAATAACCCGGCGCC
>JAFYOZ010000162.1 GCA_017547705.1 Oscillospiraceae bacterium | reverse complement strand
TGTTCGCGGTTTTCGGAAAAGAAATCCGCTTTTAAATTTGCTTTTTCTGTTCCGAAACGGATAAATTCCGAATCTTTTGTCTGGCGAAAGCTTTTTGCTCCGGTGAAAAGCCAGAGAGCTTCCATCAGATTTGTTTTTCCCTGGGCGTTTTCGCCGCAGATTATGTTTACTTTTTCTCCCGGAATTATTTCAAGGCTTTCGATATTTCTGAAATTCGAAAGCGAAATTTTACGAAATATCATTCTTCTTCAACAGGTTCCTGTTCGGCTACCATAAAAGATTTTCCGTAAACTTCGGCAACGTCGCCGGGACGCATTTTCTTTCCGCGCATTTCGCAGATTTCGCCGTTTACTTTTACTTTTCCTCCCTGGATAAGTTCCTTTGCTTCGCCGCCGGTCATAACTGCGCCGGCAAACTTAAGGAAGGAATCGAGTTTTATATATTCATCGCGTATTGCAACTTCAACAGGAGCGGATACGGACGGTCTTCTTACCAATTTAAGCTGAATTTTAGCCATTTAACTACCTCATTTTTTCAGCCTTCCCGGTGGGGAAGGTGGATTTTTTGAAGTTTACTGCAATCAGACGGATGAGGGATTTTTTAAGAACGCGGAGCGCTTATCCTTTTTTATCGGGGATTATCCCTCCTCAGTCTGCTTCGCAGACAGCTCCTCCTCTGAGGAGCCTTTTAGATATCCGCTTTCATTCTTACGGGAAGAACGAGGAAGAGGAAGTTTTCGCCTTCCATAGGAACGATTTTTACAGGGGAGAGAGGGCTGTTGATTATCATTTTTACTTTATCGCAGCCGGTTGCTCTAAGAGCTTCGAGAAGATAGCGGTTATTAAATCCCATATCGACGGATTCGCCTTTTATGTCGCATTCGACAACGTCGCTTATTTTACCGAGAGCGGTGGAGCAGGAAATTTTTATTTCGCCGTTTCCGATGGAAAGGCGGATAGGGCTTTTGAGTCTGTCGTTGATGAGAAGGCTTGTTCTGTCGATGGAGTTAAGAAAATCTCTTACTTTTACTTCAACAACAGTATTGGAATTTGCAGGAATGGAAGAACGGAAATCGATGAAATCGCCTTCGAGAAGACGGGAAACAACGTCGTATCTTCCTATTCTGAAAATAATATGTTTCTGGGAAAGAGCAACAAGAACATCTTCTTCTCCTTCAAGAAGTTTTGCAACTTCGGAAAGGGTCTTTCCGGGAACGATGAAATCGAGTTCATCGCCGTAGGAAACCTGTTCCTGACGGATTGCAAGACGGAAACCGTCAACGGATACTACAGAAAGAACATGGTCTTTTATAATACATTTTGAACCGGTATGAACGGGTTTGAAATCATTTACCGCAACAGCGAAGATGGTCTGATCAATCATGCTCTTAAGAACGTCCTGTTTAACGGTAAAATTGATTTTTTCGTCAACGGAAGGAAGCTGGGGGAATTCTTCTGCTTCGATTCCGATGATATTATATTCTGCGGCGCCGCCGCGGATTTTTGTAATGAGTTTTTCGTCGCTTTCGATTTCGATTTTTTCGGAAGCAAGGCGGCGGACCATATCAAAGAAAAGTTTTGCGTTAAGAACGATGGAGCCGTTTTCGGAAATGCGGGCGGCCATATAAGTTTTGATTCCAAGCTTCATGTTATAGCAGCTGAGAGTCAGACGGTCGTCTTCCGCATGGATAAGAACACCTTCCATTGCGGGATGGGTTGTTTTTGCGGCGACGGCGCGGGTTACATTGTTAAGCGCTTCGGAAAGTTCCTGGCGGCTGCAAGAAAATTTCATAAAAATCTCCTCCAAACAGAAAGAAAGAATAGTATTATTCAGTAATAATAGTAGGGGTTGTTGAAAATGTTGAAAATTTGCAAATATGCTTTTAGCATGCGATTTTTTGGACAAGTTTTTTTAAGATTGAAATTTTGAAAAAATCTTGAAAAGTTAAGAAGATTTTATGCCAAAAAATGGATGTTGA
>JAFYOZ010000161.1 GCA_017547705.1 Oscillospiraceae bacterium | reverse complement strand
TCCTTAGCTTCAAGTCATTTGCTGACTTTACTTACTTTTGGAATTTACTCAAATGAATACAAGGGTCTAATTCTTGTTTCTCGTCTGTTGTTCAATTTTCAAGGTCCTTCTCTTTCGCTGTCTCACGTGACAGCTTGATTAGTATATCATCCTGCAACACAAATGTCAACAGTTTTTTTAAAACTTTTTTCGAATGTGCATCGTCGCCGTGTGTTCTGTGAATAACGTTTAACATTTCGTTGAAAACCGGCGCTTTTAGGCCATATTTTCAACAAAATGCCCGCTTTTTCCACTATTTCTCAACAAAAATAGCCTTCAAACACAGAAAACAACTTCCGCATCTGAAGGCTAAAATTACAAGTTTTTAGTATTAATATAAATTATTTTACTTTCATACTGAAAATATCTTTGTTCTTAATACAGTAATTTACTGCGGAAAATACCGTAAGAGCCGTCATCACCATTAAACAAATCCAGGAAATAACTCCAAGAAAATCTGTTAAAATCGGAGATGCCTGCCAAAGCAGTACTGCAACCACAGAAACAACCTGGGAAATGGTTTTAAGCTTTCCTAAAATATCCGCGCTTATAACCCTTCCCTTGGATACCGCAATACTTCTGAGTCCCGTTACAAGAAATTCCCTCGCCATTATAATAATTGTTATAACAGGATATATGGTTCCTTCTGCAGTTAAACAGATAAAAGCGGACATAACCATAAGTTTATCCGCAAGAGGATCCATAAGTTTTCCAAAATCCGTAACAAGGTTCTTTTTTCTTGCAATATATCCATCAAAAGCATCTGTTATCGCCGCAAGGAGAAAAATCCCAAGAACAATCCAGTCGCTTATACTGTCGCTGAGAAAAGCCGCCACAAAAAACGGAATCATTGCCACCCTGATCAGGGTAAGCAAATTAGGAAGATTCAATTTTTCATCCTCCTTTCCTTATTCGGCAATCTCTCCAAGAAGGTCATACTCGGAAGATTTGGTGATTTTAACTTTAACAAAATCGCCTATGCAATGTTTTTCCGGGCTTTTAAAATATACAATACCGTCGATTTCCGGTGCATCCTGGGAACTTCTTCCGCGGAATACCTTGTTTTTATTATCGTATCCCTCAACAACAACGGTAAGTTCACTTCCGATTTTCTTTTTAAGAATGGATGCGGAAACGCCGGTCTGGATTTCCATGATAACCTCTGCTCGACGCTGTTTTGTTTCCTCATCGAGCTGGTTGGGCAAATCGTAGGATTTTGTTCCCTCTTCTCTGGAATATGCAAAGCAGCCGAGGCGGTCAAATTTTGCAGCCTTTACAAATTTGCAAAGTGCCTCAAAATCGCTGTCGCTCTCACCGGGGAAACCGGTAAGGAGAGTTGTTCTAAGAGTGATTCCCGGAACTTTCTCGCGAAGATTTTTAATCATGGCAAGAAGCTCCTGAGGAGTATTCTGTTTTCTGTGCATGAGTTTAAGAACTTTTTTGCTGCAATGCTGGAGAGGAATATCGAGATATTTTACGATTTTCTCTTCAGAAGCCATTACCTCAAGAAGTTCATCGGTTACACGTTCCGGATATGCATAGAGAATACGGATCCATCTGATTCCGTCGATTTCGCAGATTTTTCTGAGAAGCTCCGGAAGCATGCGTTTTCCGTAAATATCTTCGCCGTATCTGGTGGTGTCCTGTGCGATGATGATAAATTCCTCAACGCCTTTGGATGCAAAGTTTTTGCATTCCTCAATTATGTTTTCCATGGTTCTGCTGCGATATCTTCCGCGGATAGCAGGGATAGCGCAATAGGAGCAGCGGTTATCGCAGCCGTCTGCAATTCTGATATATGCATAATAAGGATAGTTTACAAGAATACGCTTGCCTTCCATCTCAAGATTTTCCGGAGCATAGAATTTTCTAACCTTCTGTCCTTCAAGAGCATTTCTGATAGATGCGGCAATTTCGTCGTTTGCACCGATTCCGAGAATTACGTCTGCTTCCGGAATAAGTTCTGCCATTTCCTCGCGATAACGCTCTGCAAGGCATCCGGTTACAACAACAAGCTTTACTGCGCCCTGTTCTTTAAGCTGGCAGCACTGGAGAATATTTTCGATAGATTCGCGTTTTGCGCTTTCAATAAATCCGCAGGTATTAACAATAACGACATCGCATTCGCCGGCGTTTTCAACTATCTCAAAGCCCTCTTTTTCAAGAGCACCGAGCATCAGTTCCGCATCAACCTGGTTTTTATTACAGCCGAGGGCAATCATGCCGACTTTTATCGCTTCATTCGTTTCCATACAATTCATCTGCTGTTTCTTCCTTTACTTTATAAATCGCTTCTTTTATCATATCATATCCGTAGCCAAGACGGAAGAGCGAATTTATGGTTTTTGCGGAATTTTTTTCATCTGAAAGCATATTTTTATATTTTATCTCTATAAGGCGCAGCAATCTCTCCTCGGATGGGCCCATTTCTTCTTCCGCAGTAAGAATAGCCGCCTCCGCAATTTCCGGATCGATTCCTTTTCTCGCAAGTTCGATTTTCAGCCTTTGCGGGCCAAAAAGCTTTAATTCGATAAGGTCGTGAGCATACTGGAACGCAAAAGCTTCGTCGTCGATAAGTCCACCCTCTTCGAGCATATCAAGAACCTCGTTCACCGTATCTATTGCGGCAAAGGGTTTTAATTTATCAAAAAGCTCTCTACGAGAATGAGCCCTGTACTCTAACAAGTTCAGGGCTTTCTCTTTAGTCTGTTCAGCTGTAAGTTTTGTTTTCGGTTTATTCCTCGTCGTCCACATCTGCGTCAATATCAATTCCGGTAGGAGTTACGCTAAGGATTTTGGATTTTTTTGCAGGTTTGGAAAGATCCAAAAGTTTATCCATGTTTTCGCGAACTTTTGCTTCAATCTCTTCACAAAGAGCGGTATTGGAACGGAGAAGTTCCTTAACATTATCTCTTCCCTGTCCAAGTCTTTCTCCGTTATAGGAGAACCATGCGCCGGATTTATCAACAATATCAAGCTTAACCGCAATATCAAGAAGCTCGCTTTCCTTGCTGATACCCTGACCATACATAATATCAAATTCTGCTTCGCGGAAAGGCGGAGCAACTTTATTTTTAACAACTTTAACTTTGGTGTGGTTACCGATCACATCGCCGCCCTGTTTGATCTGTTCCTGTTTGCGAACATCAAGACGAACGGAAGAATAGAATTTAAGTGCGCGACCACCGGGAGTAACCTCCGGGTTTCCGTACATTACGCCAACTTTTTCGCGGAGCTGGTTGATGAAAACAGCAACGCAGTTTGTCTTGCTGATAACGCCGGTAAGTTTACGGAGTGCCTGGGACATAAGTCTTGCCTGAAGACCAACATGTGTATCTCCCATAAGTCCCTCGATTTCTGCCTTCGGAACCATTGCGGCAACAGAGTCCACAACAATTACGTCGATTGCACCGGAACGAACAAGAGCCTCCGTAATTTCAAGAGCCTGTTCGCCGGTATCCGGCTGGGATACAAGGAGAGAATCGATATCAACGCCAAGGGCTTTTGCATAAACCGGGTCAAGAGCATGCTCAACGTCGATAAATGCGGCTTCGCCGCCGGCTTTTTGCGCAGAAGCGATGATATGGAGCGCAACGGTTGTTTTACCGGAACTTTCAGGTCCAAAAATCTCAACGATTCTTCCTCTCGGAACGCCGCCGATTCCCAATGCGCTGTCAAGAGAGATTGAACCTGTCGAAATTGCCTCGACGTTAAGAGCCGGAGCCTGTCCAAGCTTCATAACGGTTCCTTTTCCGTACTGTTTTTCAAGTTGTTTAATAGCTGTTTCAAGTGCTTCTTTTCTGTCTGCCATACTAAAAAATCCTCCATTCATCATAATATCCTGCGGTGTCATTTCTGCTTTATAGTATAATATAATCCTTTATTAAAATCAACACTTTTCGGCTAAAAAATCGAACATTTGTTCTAAAATGTTTCTGTCGGTGCGTTTTTGTCCTTCACTTTAAGCCTCCCTTGTGTAAATGGAGTTGTCTGCGAAGCAGACGGAGGGATTAGTAACTCTGTCCGCCTTACAAAGAATAACAGCTTATATAATTGTTATACTATATATACATTATATAAGATATAAGGAGATGTTTTTATGTTTGAAAAAGGAACACCGGCAAGCCTCGACAGAACCCAGCTTGATAAACTAAACGCCTATCAGCATGAAATAACCGACGTTAACGGAAACGGAGTTATTCTTGTCTCATACTGCAAAAATTGCTCCGGCTGCAACGGATGCAAATAAAAAGTCCGTGCTCAAAATGAGCACGAACTTTTTATGAATAGTAAAAAATTTATAAAAACGTATTGACAAAAGTGGTTGATTGTATTACAATCAAGTCGGGTTGAATGTAATGCAATCAACTAAACGGAGGTGATAATTTTGTCCGGCAAAACGCAGATGATGAAAGGTATTCTTGAGGGCTGCGTTCTCAAGCTCCTTTCTGATGAAAAACTCTATTCTCAAGAGATTTGCGAAAAATTCTCCGAATTCGGCTTTAAAGAAATAAGCCGCGGAACAATCCTTCCTCTTCTTTTGCGAATGGAAAATGAAGAACTTATTACATACGAAAAAATGCCGGTTCCAAACGGCCCCGCAAGAAAATATTATTTACTCACAGAGAAAGGCCTTACGGAACTTGCAGAATTCAGCAAAAACTGGAACGAATTTTATGTTTCTGTCTGCAAAATTATGGAAGGAGGAAAAAAAGATGAAAACTGAACTTTCCGGTGAATATCTTGCTGATTATACCGAGGTAACAAAATATCTTAAAAAACACGCCGCAAAAGGCGAGAAACTCAGCGAAGTTATCAGCGACCTTTCGGAACTTTATTCCGACCTTGAGGCAGAAGGTGCTCCGGTTGCCTCTGTTCACGAAGGAACCGCCGAAGAATATGCCAAAGAGCTTTTGGAAAATCTTCCGAAGAAGAAAAAACTCTCTTCAAAAGCAATAACCGCCATTCTTGTAATAATAGCTGTCTTGATATCCGCAATTTATTTTACTAACGACAGTAAAATGGCAATAGCTTCCCGAGGACTCGAAAGGGTTATTAAAAAACCCGAACAATATTCCATTTATGCAAACAGCAACAACAGATATGGATTCGAATTATATCTTCAGGAGCCTGATAACACTTTTGTTTGCATTAATTCCGTTCCTTGGGAAACCACACCTTTTTCCGTAAAATACTTTGAATATTCGGACGATGACAAAATATACATAGAATGCTCTTTGATGTCAGATTATCAGAACAGCGAAGAAGGCTCGATAAAAATCCCCATTCTTTACCCTTCTCTGTTTTATAATGAACCCGAAAAGCTGATTGACAGTATAATAAATTTTGATATTGGGGATTATAACATCATCGAAAACCTTTCTACGGGAAGCTCTATCGAGCTTATTGGCGATAACGGTTATGCTCTGGCCGTACTTTATGACGGATATCCCACCTATTATAAAATAAACCGCGACGGAAGTATTGATTTTGGATACGTTTTTGAAATTCGCGAAAGTCAATACAGCAAAAAAACAATCCAGGAATACCTCCTTGAAGATAAAAAAGTTTATCTGGCCATCGGTTTTGTCGAACTTTCCTGGATAAGCAAATAACCTCTCTGATAAAAAAGTCCGTGCTCAAATTTGAGCACGGACTTTTTTATCAGACTTCTGTCTTCTTTTTAAATTTAAAAATCTTACTTCTGAAGAGGATAATATTCAGTATTACAAAGAATCCCGCAAGGATTACAAGAGTAAGAACCGGTTTTTCCGGTGCAAACATAGCGAGAAGCATTATAGGGAATCCGAAAACGATTGCCGGGAAGTTTTGATATACCATGTTTTCTGCCGCAGGAGTTTTAAAATCTCCGTCTATCTCACGAAGAAGAATAGTTCCGGTACTTGCAGTTCCGGTAAGCATTCCGTACATCATAAGGAACTGTTCTTCGGCGTATTTCGGGAAGAGGGTTCTTGCAACAAAATGGTTATAGATATAAGTTACAACAAGACCAACAACACCAAGAAGAAGCATGATTCCCCAGTATTCTTCAAGAACAGAAAGACGGATTGCCGCAATTCCGGAAACAACCATTATATCAAAGAAAAAGTTGCTGGTTCTTGTAAGAAGGAAGTTGTTGGTATATTCCTTCTGGATTGCGTTTTTCTTCTTGAGGAAACGCATTGTTTCTTTAACGATGGTTGCAGAAAGAACACCGATAAGGAAGTTGAATCCAAAGATGAGAGATGTCATTCCCGGAAGAAGCTTTGTAAGTCCGCTCATAATAAAATATGTAATCATATAGGTTACAATTATAAGAGCTATCTGAACGGTCATTTTATCAATGCTTTCCTGCATCGGGATCTCGTCCGGATTTTCGATATTTTCTGCGGTATGGATTTTTTCATCGGTTCTCTTAATTAGCTTGCCTTTCTTTTTAAGATAGTTAAGATAGATAACACCGCCAAGGCTTGCGCTCAAAAATCCAAGAGCCGCTATGGTAAGTCCAAAGCTTTTTCCGCCGTCAAATCCAAACTCGTTTTCATAAATTCCGCCATAGTTCATAGCCTGGCCTGTTCCCTGTCCGTATCCGAAAGGAAGAAGAATGCCTGCTGCAGCAAAGAAATCAGAAATAATTCCTGCTGCAATAATGGTGATTATAAGTCCAAAAACGCCCTGAATAAGATAGGTGGAAACGGTTGTAACACCGGTATTAAAAACCTCCACCGCTCTTTCCTTGGTGATTTTTTTATCGGACATTTTAAGGGTGGAAGCGATAAAACCAAGAGCAAGACAATGATAAGTAAACATTTCAAGGGTCTTGGTTCCGGAAGCACCAAAAAATGCGCTGTCGAACATAATATCTCCGGTTATGAGTTTATATATCCAGGCAACTATAATAAGAATTCCGCCGCCGATTACAGAAATCGGAATAAGCGAATCTTTAAGAAAGCTTATTGTTTTTTTAAGTATGTTACCCAAAAGAAGACTTGCCAAAAGAACGGCAACTACGTTAAGGGTTCCCCATACACTATAATCCCAAAAATTCTCCATTATTGTTCTCCTTTATATTTTTCCAGCGGTAATAGATATTTACATACTTAAGCGCATTGAATCTCTTGCTACCGGATATCTGATAGACTTTTTTTCCGTGATATACGTTAAGCTTGTTTTTTCCAAGAACAGCAATAACGGAAATTTCATCAAAAGAAATCTCCCATTCATTTTCTGTTCCTTCATCAACAACAATTCTGTTTCCATAAAGAGAAAGCTTTGCGTTTTCTCTCATGGGAATTTTCTTCTTGCGGACTACAACTTCGGAAAGTTTTATATCATCAACAAACATGGCTTTTTCATAATATTCCTCAAGGTCGAGGCTGTTTATGAACTTCTGCTGATAATCGTACCATTCTCCAAAGTATTCAAAAGGAAAATCAAAACCGATTCCGCCGATTTTTTTATCGGCGCCATAGGTGATTTTCCTGTGGCAGCTTTTACATTCTGCTTCGTTTCCGTGGCTTTCAAATTCAGAAAGTCCACAGAAAGGACAGACATATGCCGCTCTTTCGATATATTCCGCTTTTTTATCGGATTCAAAAATTCCGCCGGGAGCTGCCTCGTTAACAGAAAGTCCGGTTCGGATTCTTTCGATGAACTCCTCATCGGTCATTGCTGAATATTCCTCCGGTTTAATAACCTCGGAAACATATGCGCGCATTTTTCCTTTTCTTGTGCAATCGGACCAACGGGGCTGAACGCCATATCCGCCTTCAATTCTATAAAGCGCAACAGGAAGAGCGATTTTTCTTGCAAGAGCAACAATCGCCGGGTTTATATAAACGGTTCTTCCGCAATAAGTTCTGTTGCCTTCCGGAGCAATAGCGATGGTTCCGCCTTCTTTTGCAACTCTGATGCAGTTCATAACAGCACCGATATCCGTCGCCTGTTTTTTAATCGGAATAGGTTCAACAGCAAATTTAAGAAGTTTTGAAAGAATACCAAGATTAAAAATATCTTCCGTTGCAACGTAATAGACAGGCTTTTTAAAAGGGATTCCAACAAAAAACTGATCAAAAGCCGTCTGGTGATTATATAAAATAAGATACGGGCCTTTATCTCTATCCTTGAATTTTTCTATTTTTATTCCGTATTTTAATTTGCATACGGGTTCAAGAATGAATCTAACAATTTTTTCGATAATTTTATGGCGAGGTTTAATCCATTTTTTCTTTTTTGCCAATTTCGCACCTCTTTTCTCACATTTTTATCACATATATAGTAATAATACTACATTTTAATATAAACTTAAAGAATTTTTAATGAATTTCTAAAATTTTTGCATAAAACAACAAAAATCCCCGCTTTTTCAGCAGGGATTAAATAATTTATTCTGCTTCTTCCTCTTCGATAAGACGTTTATAAACTTCGCCTTTTGTCTGTCCGGTAAGCTTTGCAGCTTCTTTTGCTGCCATGGAAGCAGGTTTTCCTTTTTCCATAAGTTCTTTAGCGATAGAGATTGCTTCCTCCATAGGGTCGCGCATTTCCTCTTTTTTCTCCTGTTCACCGTCAAGAACAAGAACATATTCGCCTTTAGGCGGATTTTCCGTATGGTATTCAACCGCTTCGGAAAGAGTTCCTCTCCAGGAAGTTTCATGGATTTTGGTAAGTTCTTTTACCACAACGATATTTCTGTCTCCGAATACAGAATGCATATCTTTAAGAGTATTCAAAAGTTTATGGGGTGCTTCATAGAACACCATGGTTCTGCGTTCATGGCGAAGCTCCATAAGATGTTCCATTCTGGATGTGCGTTTTACGCTGAGAAATCCCTCAAAGGTAAAACGGGAAACAGAAAGTCCGGAAACAGCCAGCGCGGAAATTACTGCAGAAGGTCCCGGAACAACCTCGACCTTAACATCGCCTTTGATGCAAAGTTTTACAAGAGTTTCGCCCGGGTCGCTGATGCAAGGCATGCCTGCATCGGTTACTATTGCACAGCTTTCTCCGTTTTGAAGACGGGAAACAATAATATCTCCCTGTTCATATTCATTAAACTTCTGATAAACGACCATCGGTTTTTTAATTCCAAAATGGTTCAGCAGCTTAACGGTTACTCTTGTATCCTCCGCTGCAATAAAATCAACTTTTTCAAGAGTTTCAACCGCTCTTGGAGAAAAATCTCCAAGGTTTCCTATCGGTGTTCCAACAACATAAAGAATTCCCATAATACCTCTTATCTTCCGTTTTCGATATAATCTATTTTTAATCCCGGATGACCGCCTTTTTTGCCCTCAACAAGAACAAGCCATGGTTCTTTATCCGTAGTTGCATTGTTAACAAGGGTAAGGCGCTTCGGTTCAATTTTATTTTTTCTCATCTCGAACATAACTTCCGCAAGTCTTTCCGGTCGGTGACACATACAAAGTCTTCCGCCGTATTTAAGAAGTCTTCCGGAAACTTTTGTAACCTGCGCAAGAGTACATCCGCTTTCTCTTCTTGCAAGATCTCTTGAAGTTGCGGCATTTTCTTTTCCTGCACCGGAAACAAAATACGGAGGGTTAACCGTTATAAGGCTAAAGCTTTCTGCCGGCCAATCCAGTTCATTAAGATCCGCAAGAACCGGAAAAAACCTATCGGTTATTCCGTTTTTCTCCGCAGTCCATTTACAAAGTTCGATAGCTCCGGGCTGGATATCAACAGCGGTAACTCTTCCCTTAAATCCGTTTGCCATCATCATAACCGGAACAACACCGCATCCGGTGCAAAGATCCAGAACATTATCTTTAAATTTCGGCTTTGCAAATGCCGCAAGAAGAAGCGCATCTCCTCCAAAGCCGTATTCCTTTGTTGTGGCCATATCAAGGCCATAAAAATCGTTGACAATTATGTCCATATCTTCTCCAATAAATCAAAAAAAACGGAAAGGGAGCATTCCCTTTCCGAAGGTTATTCCCTTTTATTTCTTTTCTTTTTTAACGGGTGCTCCAACCGGGCAGACTCTTGCGCATTTTCCGCATTCGATACATCTTCTCGGAACAATGGCATACTGTCCGCAGGTTTGATAAATTGCGTCCTTCGGACATTCTTTTTCGCATTTTCCGCATTCAATGCATGCGCCGGTAATGATATATGCCAAAAAAATCCGCCTCCTTAATAATCTATACTATAATATTATCACATATTTTATAAAAATCAATATTCATATAAAAAAACAGGCGGAAAGCAACAAAAGCTTTCCGCCCTAAAAAAGATTTTTTTAAAAATTATTCTGCCTGAGGAGCATCAACAGGGCATGCACCATTGCAAGCGCCGCATTCAATGCAAGCTGCTGCGTCGATAACAGCTACATCACCTTCAAGAGAAATTGCGCCAACGGGGCATTCATCAACACATGCGCCGCAGCCAATGCAAGCATCGGTAATTTTATAAGCCATAGTTAAAATCCTCCTTTTAATTTATGCCTTAATTTTATCACATATTTTTCGAAAATCAATATGTGTCAAAAAATAAACGAAATATTTTTCAATTATTCTTCGTTGGGTGCGCCAACAGGACATTCGCTTGCGCAGGAACCGCAATCGATGCATTTGCCTGCATCAACAACGTATTTTCCTTCGCCTTCAGAAATTGCGCCAACGGGACAAGCTGCTTCGCAAGCGCCGCATTCAATACATGCATCGGAAATTTTATAAGCCATGATAAAATCCTCCTAATCAGTCTTCTGCCTGAGCTGCACCAACCGGGCAGGAATAGGAACAGGTTCCGCATTCGATGCATTTTGCCGGGTTGATAACATATTTCCCGTTGCCGGGTTCGATGGCGTTTACCGGGCAGTTTTCTGCGCAGGTTCCGCATTCAATACACATATCGGAAATTTTGTAGGACATAAAATTATTCCTCCTCAGCTTCAAAATTTTTCTGTTCTTCTCTTTCACCGCGAAGACGCTTTATGAAAGATTTATGGAAAATTTTCGGTGCACCGTCGGGAGCATCGTCCATTTTTACCGTAAGCATACCGGTCATAAGGTTAAGGTCAACAACAACGCCGTTTCCGTCCGGAGTTTTTACTGCGGAACCGATTCTCGGCATGGTTCTGATAAGTTCCTCATATCCGTCCTGCTCATACTTAAGACAGCACATAAGTCTTCCGCAGGTTCCGGAAATTTTGGTCGGGTTAAGGGAAAGTCCCTGTTCCTTTGCCATTTTTACGGAAACGGGAGCAAATTCTCCAAGGAACTGGGAACAGCAGAACGGTCTTCCGCAAATTCCGAGTCCGCCGAGCATTTTTGCTTCATCGCGAACGCCTATCTGGCGAAGTTCGATTCTGGTTCTGAAGATTGCCGCAAGGTCTTTAACAAGTTCGCGGAAGTCGATTCTTCCGTCTGCAGTGAAATAGAAAATAATCTTGCTGTTATCAAAAGTATATTCAACATCAACAAGTTTCATATCAAGACCGTGGTCGGCAATTTTTACAAGGCATTTTTCAAAAGCCTGTTTTTCAAGGATATTGTTCTCTTCAACATGTTTAAGATCCTCCGCAGTTGCAAAGCGAAGAACTTTTTTAAGAGGCATAACAACTTTTTCTTCTGCAACAAAGCGGTTATCTGCTGCAACTTCGCCACATTCGGTTCCGCGGCTTGTTTCAACAATAACTCTGTCGCCGATGGAGAATTTTTCACCCTCCGGGTCAAAATAATAGACCTTTCCAACCTCTTTAAAGCGGACGCCTATAACTTCGATCTTTTCGCTCATAAATTTCCTCCAAAAACGCCGGAAAGTTCCATGGTAAGCCAGCTTTCGATAAGTTCAAGAGAACAATTCTGCAATACCGCAAGTTTTCCGCGTTCAATGATTTCTGATGTTTTAACTGCTTCGATGGGGCTGACCCTCACCGGTGTATTTCTTCCGGCAGCGCGGTCAATTCCGCATCTTCCGGTTATGTTCAAAAGTCTTTCAAGATATTCAAGAAGATCCTCTCTCTTTTTACAAAGAGAAGAAAGTTCCGCAGCAAGAGTATAGCTCTCTCCTTTTTTAAGGAGTTCCGGCGTTCTTGATGCAAGAAAAACGATATCGTTTTTCCCTTCTTCGATTGCAGAAATCGCCGCACCGGGATTTCCGCCAAAGGCGATGGAGAAAATCTCCGCATCTTTTTCGGAAAAATCCGGAAGTCTTTCTCTTATCATTCCGCTGCATTCTTCTCTGGTCGGCGGTTCAAGAGTATAAACCGTCGAACGGCTTATTATAGTATCCAAAAGGCTTCTTCTGTTTTCACAGGTTAGAATAAATCTCGCATGAGCCGGCGGCTCTTCAAGAGATTTAAGCAATGCGTTCTGTGCCTCCGGAGTCATGTTTTCCGCATTAAGAAGGATATAAATCTTCTGGTCGGATTCATTCGGAAGAAGCCAGAGAGTGTTTTTGATTTCCCTTATGCTGTCGATATGAAAGCTTCTTGCGTTTCCGTTTCCTCCGTATATTTCAACGTCCGGATGATTTCCGCTGTTCACTTTTTTGCATACGGAACAAACTCCGCAGGGCGAATTTTCGCTCTTACAGAGAATCGCCTTCGATAGCCAAAGGGCAAGTTCCTTTCTTCCCGTGCCTTTTTCTCCCTCAATCAGAACTGCATGGGAAAGAAGGCCTTCCCCTATCGAACGAGAAAGCGTTCTTTTCAGTTCATTGATTCCGGGCATCTTATACCTTCTCGAAATGTTCGACGTTCATTACAAAAACAGTTGCGCCGCCAACGGTAACTTCAACCGGGAATGCGGAATACATGCCTACATCGAAGCTGTTGTTGGGAACCATCTGTTTGCGTTTTTTGCTGTGTTTTGCGATGATATCGATTACGTCCTGAACCTGGTCATCGTTAACACCGATGAGAAAGGTTGTGTTTCCGCTCATAAGAAAGCCGCCGGTAGTAGCAAGCTTTGTTACAGAGTATCTGGATTTGGTAAGAGCTGCGGAAACAGCGCTGCTGTCATCACCGGATACGATTGCCATTATCATTTTCATATTATTTTTCCTCCTCAGGAAATTATTTTTAAGTTAAATTATTTTACAACACTTATTTTATCAACGCCGTATTTCATAAGAAGTCCGGCGATTTTTTCGTTTATGATTTCTCCCGGAACAGAAAGAGCAATGCATGGTGGGCAAGGAAGATTAAGCCCTGCTGCAATTCTTCCGACTGCTTTTTCCGTTTCGATTTCTTCGCTGTCGGAAAAGGAAGCTTCTCTTATGCTCATTGCTTTTTCCGGCATTTCGGAAATACGTTCCTCAAAAGCAGAAAATCCGTTTCCGAACGTGTTTTCTATAAATGAAGCGACCCGCTCAAAATCTTTTTCCGTATTAAACGGAGAAGCCATGAGCACCGCCCATTCAGAGTTTACATATTCCGGTTCTATTCCGTGCTCACGGAGCTTTTCTCCGAATTCATCAGCTGTCATCTCCGTTGATTTTACCGAAAGGGTAAGCCTTGCAGGTTCCACATTTCTAACCTTTGGAGCAAGTCCGTGCTCAAAAGCTTTATATCGCAGATTTGCAACCTTTCCGTTGAGCATGGCAAAATCGGTTCTTGCCCTTGTTTCAAGATATTCCGCACATCTGTCTGCAGAAAGCATGATAAGATAGCTCGGGCTTGTTGAACCGAAAAGGCGCATTTTTCTTTTTGCGACATCTCTTAAATTCGCATCCTTTATATGAAGCAAAGCTCCTCCTGTTAAAACCGGAAGGCTTTTATGTAAAGAATCCGCACACATATCCGCACCAAGAGAAATGGGATGCATCTCCATCGGAAAGAAATGAAGATGAGCACCGTGTGCGTTATCCACCAAAAGCTTTGCTCCGTATCTATGGCAAATTTCCGCAAAAGCGGAAATATCGCTCATCACTCCAAAGTAATCCGGAGAAGTGATATAAAGCGCCTTTGCCTTTGGGTGCTCGATAAAAGCTTTTTCCGCAGCTTTTAAATCCCTCGGATTTATCCATGTTGTATTTATATCCAGAAGCGCCATGGTATTTACCGCAGAAGCATGGCAGTTTCTTGCGGCGATAAGTTCATCGCCGGGAGAAAGAACCGTCGCAAGCATTCCCTGAATGCAAAGGGTGGAACCTCCTGCGGAAATAAGGCTTGCTCCGCTTCCATAGATTTTTGAAAAACGTTCTTCTGTTTTTGCAATACATCCGGAAGATTCAAAAAGGCTGTCTGCTCCAAGAACCTCCGTTATATCATATTTATAATAATCCGGAAAACTTTCCGCTCCTTTATGCCCGGGCATATGAAAACGTGAAAGGTCTTTTCCGATATATTCATCAAGTGCCTGTTCTATAAAATTCATTTTCTGAGCTTCTTTTTGATTTTGTTAAGCTTTCCGTTAAGCTTGATGGCGTGTTTGACCATCTTTGCGGCAAAAGGTTTATAGGTGATATCAAATTCACCCGGAAGTTCATCAACCTGTCCGTTAAAGCCGCGTTTAAAACGATAGAGTCCATAAAGATGGTCGCTTTCGTCCTCAAGATTTCCGGAGATACCCTGGAAGTCATAAACGGAACATCCGGTTTCGATAGCCCATTTTATCATTTCCCACTGGATAAGATAGTTAGGCATAACGTTGCGGTATGCGTTATCGGAAGCACCGTATACATAGCAGCATTTTCCTGCATAGTTTGTGGTGATGGTTCCGCAAACAGCCTGTCCGTTATAGAATCCCATATAAAGGCGAACATGCTCTCCAAGGGAATCCAGCATACGCTCAAAATATTCCTTCGGGCGGATATTGAATCCGTCTCTTTCGCCGGTAGTCTGCATTATGCGCATGAATTCATCAAGATATTCCTTGCCGACTATTTTTATCTCAACCCCGTGTTTCATCGCAACACGGACGTTGTATCTGCATTTCTGGGTGAGGTTCATAAAAACCTCGTCCTCGGTTTTGTCTTTAATATAAAGGCGGTAGTTAAAGCGGCACTGGATAGTTTCAAATCCGGTTGGGCCAAATTTTCTCTTAAATCCAAGTTCCTCCGCAATTTTAAGAAATTCCTCATCGGAAACCAAAACATCCGGGTCCATCTTAAAATTATGTGCGTTATGTTTTTTAGAAAGTGCTTTTGCTCCTGCCATAAGGTCAGCAAGCACCGCTTTATCGTGAAGGTCACAGACCGGACCTCTCGGTGCATAAAGAAAACTTGTTCCGATGAGCGGGATTTTCTGGATAAGAACGGACATTCCGCCGATTATCTCTCCGGCTTCGTTTCTTGATACAACAACCTCGTGTCCCCAGTTGTTTTTAACTCCGTACCAAAGGGTTGACTGAGTAAAACCGCCCATAGGGTGATTTTTACAGAAAGCCTCGTATTCCGGATACTGTTCCTTTTTAAGGATCTCCATTTTAATCCTCCGTGATTATCTTATAATTGCGCTCAACATTTGCCGGTTTCCAACCGTAGGAACGGTCGGAAAGATCCATTCCGGGGGTATATACCGGCTTTGCGCTTTCCTTAAATTCTTTCATTCCGGTTCCGTCTGCATGGCGATTCATGGGACAGCAATCGGTACAGCAGTCACATCCGCAGATAAAGCCCACCTTTTTGATAAGTGCCTCATCTTCGGGAGTAAGCTCCTTTTTCATCTGGTTAATATATGCGACGCATTTTTCTCTGTCGTATCCTTTATCGGAAAGAGCACCATTTGGACATTCGCGGATGCATTTTCCGCAGTCAAAACAGGTTCCGACAGATTTTTTGGATTTTGCAAATTTTCTTGTGGTGATAATTTCGCCGATGGCGCATCTTGTGCCATATTCCTTGCTGATAAGAAGATTGTTCTTTCCGCGTACTCCAAGACCCGCAAGAACAGCAGCTCTTACCTCCGCAACGGGAGAGGAATCCACAAAGAATTTAAATGTTTCATCCGGGAACGCTCTTTTAAGAATCTCTGTTGCAACGGAAAGATGCTCTGCTGCAACATCGTGATAGTTTCTTCCAACAGCGTATCTTGCCATATTTCTGCCTTCGTTCATGCCGGTATCCCAAGGAATAAGGCAAACGATTACGGACTGGATTCCGTCAAAGAGTTCTCTCTGTTTAAAACCGGTTCCCGGCAAGGTTTCATTATAATCCGCAACGCCGAAAACTTCGATTCCTGCGGCTTTCATAATTTCTTCAAGCATTTTTCAGTTCCCCCAATATTTTCTGTCAAGGCTTCTGTATTGCAGAGCTTCTGCAATATGCTGAACATCTATATCTTCACTGCCGTCAAGGTCAGCAATGGTTCTTGCAACTTTAAGGATTCTGTCATAGGCTCTTGCGGAAAGTCCCATGCGCTCAAAAGCGGTTTTAAGCATATTCTGTGCACCCTCGGTAAGAATGCAGAACTGATGCAAAAACGCCGGAGTAAGCATCGCGTTGCAGGTTATTCCTGTGCCTTTATATCTTTCATTCTGAATCTTTCTTGCTGCATTGACCCTTTCTCTTATCGAAGAGGAGGATTCCGCCTTTGTTCTGTCAGAAAGATCCGCAAATTCAACCGGCATAACTTCAACATGAAGGTCTATTCTATCAAGAAGAGGGCCGGAAACTTTTGAAAGATATCTCTGTACCGAACCTTCGGAACATGTGCATTTTCTTGTTGGGTGTCCGTAATATCCGCAAGGGCAAGGATTCATTGCCGCAACGAGCATTATCGAACACGGATAAGTAAGTCTTCCTGCAGCGCGGGAAATGGTGACCATTCCGTCTTCAAGTGGCTGGCGAAGAACCTCCATGGCTGTTCTGTTATATTCCGGAAGCTCGTCCAGGAAAAGAACTCCGTTATGTGCAAGAGAAATTTCTCCCGGTCTTGGAATAGTTCCGCCGCCGGTAAGACCTGCAGGAGAAACCGTATGATGCGGAGCACGGAAAGGACGTTTTTTAACAAGTCCCGCTCCTTCCGGAAGAGTTCCGCAAATGGAATGTATCTTTGTTGTTTCGATGGATTCATCAAAGGTCATTTCCGGAAGAATTGACGGAAGACGCTTTGCAAGCATGCTTTTTCCTGCTCCGGGCGGACCGATAAGAAGGATATTATGGAATCCTGCCGCGGCAATTTCCAATGCTCGTTTTGCCTCATACTGACCTTTAACATCCTCAAAATCCGCTTCATAAATGTCTGCGCCCCTATCAAAGCTTTCGATAGGTTTAAGCGGTTTTAAAAGTTCTTCCCCGCGAAGATGGGAAACAACTTCTCCAACGGATGAAACGGCATATACTTCGATTCCTTCAACAACGCTTCCTTCGGATGCGTTGCCCTCCGGAATAAAAATCTTTTCGATTCCGAGTTTTCTTGCTTCAAGAACCATCGGAAGAATTCCTGTAACCGGTTTAACCGTTCCTTCAAGAGAAAGTTCTCCGATGAAGGCACATCCGCGGCAATCCGCATCTATCTGTCCATCCGCACGGAGGATTCCGATAAGGATCGGGAGGTCATAAAGAGAACCGGCTTTTTTAATATCGCTTGGGGCAAGGTTTACAACGATTTTTCCGATAGGAAAATCAAAACCGCTGTTTATAATCGCAGTTCGAACTCTGTCTCTGGATTCTTTTACTGCAACATCCGGAAGACCTACTATATCAAATCCCGGAAAAGATTCGGAAAGGTCAACTTCAACCGCAACTTTATATGCGTTTATTCCAAGAAGACCCATGCTTGTGCAGGTACAGAACACAGTTTTTTGCCCCCTTATAAAAAAGTTATACATATTTAGTATATTATATAACATTATAGGGTGAAAATACAAGTATAAATTAAAAAAGCTGCTTTTGCGGCGAAATTTTAAGCTTTTCGGGCTATAATTTTAAGTTGCTTTTAACCCGGATTGGAGCTATAATTAATTTGTATAATTTTGTTCATATAAAGGAGTGCTGATGCAAATATGAAAGTGCTGCTTGTAAACGGAAGTCCCCATAAAAACGGCTCCACTTTTGCCGCGCTTAGGGAAATCGAAGTCGAACTTAATTCAAACGGAATCGAAACTTCCATCGTCTGGCTTGGAACAGAAGCTATTTCCGGTTGTCTTGCATGCGGATATTGCCGCAGAAACGGAAAATGTGTTAAAAACGACTGCGTAAATGAATTTGCACAGAGGGCAAAATCCGCCGACGGTTTTGTCTTTGGAACTCCGGTACATTATGCTGCCGCTTCCGGCGCCATAACTTCTTTCCTCGATAGGCTTTTCTATTCCGCATCGTCCGATACCTTCCGCCATAAACCGGCGGCTGTTATCACCGTTGCAAGAAGAGGCGGCACAACCGCTGCATACGACCAGCTGATAAAATATCCCGCCATTGCAGAAATGCCGATTATTTCCTCCCATTACTGGAACATGGTCCATGCCGCTGTTCCGGAAGAAGCAAAAGAGGATAAAGAGGGCATGCAGTGTATGCGCATACTCGGAAGAAACATGGCATATTTTATCAAATGTATCGAAGCCGGAAAGAAATCCGGAATTTCTGCTCCTGCTGCTGAACAAAGAGAAGTAACCAATTTTATACGCTGATTTTCGGAGGTTTACATAATGACAGAAAACGAAAAATATCTTGAATGGAAAGAATATGTCCGCGATGAAGAACTCGTTTCCGACCTTAACCGCATCGAAGGAAACGAAAACGAAATTTATGAATGTTTCTATCGCAGTCTTGAATTCGGCACTGCCGGACTTCGCGGTGTTCTCGGTGCAGGCACCAACAGAATGAACATCTATATTGTACGCCAGGCAACCCAGGGACTTGCTGCATATCTCAACGCACAAAAAGAAGGTTCCTCCGTTGCAATCGCATACGATACCCGCCATAACTCCGAAAAATTCGCAAAAGAAGCTGCATGCGTTCTTGTTGCCAACGGAATTAAAGTATGGCTCTATGCTGCACCTGCTCCTACCCCGATGCTCTCCTACGCTGTTCGCGAAAGATACTGCGACGCAGGTATCGTAATCACCGCAAGCCATAACCCTGCAAAATATAACGGATATAAAGTATACGGTTCCGACGGTTGCCAGATTTCTCCCGAAGTTGCAAAAGAAATTCTTGCTGTAATCGATAAAACCGATGTACTTAAAGGCGCTCTTACCTGCGATTACGATTCCGCTGTTTCTGAAAAGAAAATCATTCTTATTCCGGAAAGCTTCTGGAGAAGATTCTATGCAAGAGTTCTTCAGGAAGGCGTTGACCGCGAAAATCACGCAAAAAACAATCTTACCGTTGTATATACCCCTCTTAACGGAACCGGCGCAATCCCGGTTGTAACAACCCTTTCTCTTGCCGGATTCGGCAATATCGAAATGGTTCGTGAACAGGAAAAACCCGATGGCGCATTCCCCACCTGCCCCTTCCCGAACCCGGAACTCAGAGAAGCTCTTGCTCTTGCACTTAAACAGGCAGAAGAATGCGGCGCAGACCTTGTTCTTGCAACCGACCCTGATGCAGACCGCGTTGGTATTGCTTCCAGAGAAAAAGACGGCTTCCGCCTTTTCACCGGCAACGAAGTTGGCGCGCTTCTTCTTGATTTCATCGCAAACGCAAGAGAAGAAAACGGAACAATGCCCGAAAACCCCGTTGCTGTTCGTTCTCTTGTTTCCACCAAACTTGCTGATGCAGTTGCAGCAGGACACGGAATCGAAATGAAGAGCGTTTTCACCGGTTTCCGCTTCATCGGAAAAGTTATTGCAGAGCTTGAAGCTATCGAACAGCCCGAAAGATTCATCTTCGGATTCGAAGAAAGCTGCGGATACCTTTCCGGAACTTATGTCCGCGATAAAGATGCTGTTGATGCTTCCCTCCTTATCTGCGAAGCCGCAAACTTCTGGAAGCTCCGCGGAAAAACTCTTGGCGAAGCTCTTGCGGATATCCAGGCAAAATACGGATATTACTACGACTTCCAGGATAACTTCTATTGCGAAGGCGCAGATGGCGCAAAACGCATTGCAAAAATCATGTCCGATCTTCGCGAAGAAGCTCCCAAAGCCGTTTGCGGAAAAGCAATCGTTGATGCAAAAGACTATAAACCCGATGCAAACATGATCGAATATACTCTTGAAGGCGGCTCCAGCTTTATTGTCCGTCCCTCCGGAACCGAACCCAAACTTAAGATTTATTACTCTGTAAAAGCGGCAGATTTTGAATCCGCAAAAGCCGAAGGACAGGCAATAAAAGCAGAAGTTACCGAACTTTTGGGCTTCTGATAAAAAATTTTCTATTTGGAAGCATTTTTCCGAAAAAAATTCTTGCATTCCTTTGCGGATTGTGATATGATATCAATACTGATGTAAAAAAAGGACTTGTAATATAAGCTCTGTAGAGAAAGAGGTGACATAGATGAAAGAAGGTCTTCATCCTAATTACAAACCCACCACCATTACCTGCGCTTGCGGCGCAACTTGGGAAACCGGTTCCACCAAAGAAGACATCCACGTAGAGGTTTGCTCCAAATGCCATCCTTTCTACACTGGTCGTCAGAAACTCGTTGATACCGGCGGTCGTGTTGACAGATTCAAAAAACGTTTCGGTATGGAATAATTCCAAAACCACAAAGCCCGGATTATTCCGGGCTTTTTTTCTATCACTTTTATGAAAGGAGCGGGATTTTTTGGCTGAATATAAAACAATCCAAAAGCGTGCAAGCGACGAATTTATCGAAAAGAAATCCCGTTTCATCGGATATATTGCACCGGTTGAAACCGAGGAAGAAGCCATCGCTTTTATAAACGAAATTCGCACAAAACACCGCGATGCAACCCATAACGTATATGCATACTCTCTTCGCGCCGGACAGATAAAACGAGCATCTGATGACGGAGAACCTTCCGGAACAGGCGGCGTTCCCATGCTCAACGTACTCAACGGCAACGGACTTGTTGATGTATGCTGTGTTGTAACCAGATATTTTGGCGGAACGTTACTCGGAGTCGGCGGACTTGTTCGCGCATACACCGAGGGAGCAAAAATCGCAGTTGCTGCCGGCGGCATCAAAACCATGGCAGAAAGCGCAGATATTCTTGTTTCCTGCGATTACGGACTCTATGGAAAAATCGAACACTATATCAATGAGCACGGAATCCTTACCGTTGGAAGCGAATTCGGCGCAGATGTTTCCGTAACCGTAAGACTGCGCAGCGAAGAAGTTTCCGCTTTTGAAAAAGATATGGTTGAACTTACTTCCGCAAAGGCAAAAACCGAAGTTATCAGCCTCGGCTGGAACGAAATGTGATAAGGAGTTTTTTATGAAACTTATGATTGCTTCCGATATCCACGGAAGTTCTTTTTACTGCAAGGAGATGCTCAAAGCTTTCGAAAACGAGCACACAGACAGAATTTTGTTCCTCGGTGATATACTTTATCACGGCCCAAGGAACGATCTTCCTAAGGAATACGCTCCGAAAGAGGTTATTTCCATGCTCAACGGCATAAAAGAAAGCATCCTCTGTGTCCGCGGAAATTGCGATACCGAGGTGGATCAGATGGTTCTCGAGTTCCCGGTGCTCAGCGAACAGGCTCTTTTGAGCATCGACGGAACAGAGATGCTCGCCGTTCATGGTCATAAGCCCTTCCCTGCCGTTAAAGCCGGAACCGTCATCCTTTCCGGACATACTCATATACCGAAATCCGAGGAAAAAGACGGCGTTTTCTATATGAACCCCGGTTCTGTTTCAATCCCGAAGGAAAACAGCCACCACGGCTATATGATTTTTGAGCACGGCGAATTCCTCTGGAAAGATTTCGACGGAAATGTTATAAAACAAGTTAAGATAAAATAAAAAAACCGCTCTTTCGAGCGGTTTTTTTGTTTTTATCCCCAAATGGGGCTTGGATATCTGCCTTCGTCGGAAAGTTTTTTAAGTGCCTCCATAAGTGCGGGGGTATCCTCTTTATAGGTAACTCCGTACCATTTATCAGGACATTCCTGAACTTTTACGGTTGCTTTTTCTTCACGAAGAAGTTCTCCCACTACGTTGGGAAGATAGCATTCCGCTTTAAGAGGGTTGTTCGGGAGCTCGTTTTTCTTGAATTCTTCCATCGCCTTATCAAGGTGATCGAAAATATCCGGAGTGAATCCCCAGAAGTTCATGGAAACGGGAGTTCCTGCAGAAATCGGAACCCAGTTTTCTCCGTCTTCGGTATATTCTGCACATTCTCCGCGTTTTTCAATATGGGTACGCTCATTGATTTCAACAAGCATTCCGTCTTCGGTTTTACAAACTCCTCTTGCAACATAGCCTTTATCGGTTACGGTGTTTTCAATATGGTAACCCATCATGGCGTATTCTCCGGTGCCGGTCATCTTATCGAGAAGGTCTCCGATAAGTCCGTAGCAGTGATAGCCATAATAATCGTCTGCATTGATAACAGCAAAAGGTCCGTCAACATGTCCGCGGCAAAGAGCAATGGCTTCTGCGGTTCCGAAGGGTTTGTTTCTGCCTTTTTCGGCATATTCCGGGTCTATTTCCTGGAAAACATAATCGACTTCCATGAATTTTGATACCGGATTTCCGATAACTTCTCGAAAATCTTCTTCAAGGCTTTTGCGGATAATAAATACGATTTTTTCAAAACCGGCTTTATAGGCATCATACATGGAAAAATCAATGATTTTTTCTCCGGAAGGGCCAACGGGAGTTATCTGTTTTGCTCCGCCATAACGGTTACCGATTCCGGCGGCAAGGATAACAAGTGTTTTTTTCATTGGTTCTGCGCTTCTTTCTTTTTATGGGATTATATGCAAAAGAAATCAGAAATATCTTCTGGTTGCTCTTTCTGCGATTGCGCTGAATGCGGCTCTTGCATCTTCGGATCTTGTAAGAATGATCATTGCCGCAATAACATACGGACGGAATCCTGCTTCGGCAAGAAGGCTGTCAACATTTGCATTATAAACCTGTGCAGTCATTTCGCCGCGGATGCAGGAAATATCGGTGATATCAACAGGAATATCGTGCATAAGAAGAGCTTTTCCGTCTTTTGTTTTTTCCATCATCTCTTCGGTGATTTCCCAATCGATGAAGTTTTTATTGTTTTCTCTAAGCTCGTGCTCAAGAAGGTCGATATAAGAACCGAGATTTGCAGCAGAAAGCTCTGTTCTCTTTTCAAGGAAGGAGAACGGTGCCCAGTTCATGGGGATAACAACATCCGCATCGGTTATTGCTTCTTCCATGGATTCGGTTCTGGTAAAAGTTCCGCCGGAAGCAGCAGCGTTTTTCTCTGCTCTCTCATAAGTTTCGGGCATAAGTTCAACACCTTCCGGTGCAGCAAGAACAAGGTTTGTTCCAAAGCGGGTCATAAGAGATACAATTCCCTGGGGAACAGCAAGAGGACGGGTTCCATCCGGAGAATATGCCCAGGTTACTGCGATTTTTTTGCCTTTAAGATTTTCGATTCCGCCAAAATGCTCTGCCATATACTGAAGGTCTGCAATGGTCTGAACAGGGCTGTCTTCGTCGCTTCCGAGGTTAAGAACGCAGGGTTTCTGTGCGATAACGCCTTTTTCTTTTTTATCTTTAACTGCGTCGGAAATTCTTTTTATGTATCTGGAGCTTTTTTCGATAAATTTATTTTCGCATACGCCGATAGCATCTGCCATATAAGATGCAACAGCTGCGGTTTCGTTGATGGTATTGTTTTTAAGCTTTTTGTCGATATCAATAATGGTAAGACCAAGAAGGTCTGCGCCGGATGCAAAAGCAAATTTCATATCGATATCGTTTTCACAGAACATGGAAACAGCAATACCGGATTCGAACATCTTAGGAGAGATATTGTTTTCACGCATCTCTTTAAGAATTGCTGCGCCGTTTGCAACAGCTGCAATGTCTTCGTCGGTCATATTCCAGGTTTTAAGAATGCTTTTTCCATGAAGGGTATTTTCTTCTTTATTGGGAAGTTTATTTATAGATTCACAAAAGTCCATTTTTGGTATCCCCCATAAGGTCATAGTCTTTCATGATAATAATATCAAGCCTTTGCTATCAAGTCAACCGATATTTTATGAATTTTCCCCTTTATTTGTTTATAATTGCCTTTTTTTGTTAAAAATTTTATGCAATATCCCAAATTGACACAATTCTATCACATAAGTTAGAATATTACTATAACTATACCTATAAAAACAGAAGGGCGGTGAACCCTCCTTGAAAAAAGAGATCTTACTGAAATTCAAAGAAACAGCCGTTGCTGTACTCCCTGTTGCGGGAATTGTTTTCCTGCTTCATCTGACCATTGCGCCGATGCCTGTCGGCGTTCTTTCGCTTTTCCTTTCCGGAACTTTTTTGCTGATTGTCGGTATGACCCTTTTCCAGCTTGGTTCGGAAGTTGGTATGACCTCCATCGGAAATCAGATAGGCGGAAAACTTGTTGAACTTAAAAACCTTAAGATTTTCCTTTTTACTGCATTCATTCTTGGTTTTCTTGTAACCATTGCTGAACCGGACCTTCAGGTTCTTGGAAAACAAATGCCGGATCAGACCATGTTCAGCCTTTTTGGAATGGATATGAGCGTTGGCCAGGTTCTTATTTACATGGTAGCACTTGGCGTTGCAATTTTCCTTACAGTTGCAGTAATTCGTGTCGTTTTTGGTTTTGACCTTTCAAAACTTTTCTTCGTACTCTATATCGGTGTTTTTGTACTGGCTTTCCTTACCAAGCCCGAATATCTTGCAGTATCCTTCGATTCCGGCGGTGTTACAACCGGCCCTATCACAGTTCCGTTTATTCTTGCTCTCGGTATCGGTATCGCATCTGTTAAAAAAGGTGCCGATTCCGAAACAGACAGCTTTGGTTTTGTTGGTCTTTGCTCCGTTGGCCCGATTATTGCGGTTGCAATCATGGGGATGCTTGCAAAAGGCGATGCTTCCTATGAATCCAGCGTCATTCCGGAAATCGAAAGTTTTTCCGATGTAATTCTTGTCTATCTTAAAGCTTTCCCAACTTTCTTTGAAGAAGTCGGCCTTGCTCTTTCCCCTATTATTGCTGTATATTTCTTCTTCCAGATTGTATATCTTAAACTTCCGAAGTCTTCTGTAATCAAAACCATGATCGGCGTTTTCTATACATATATCGGTCTTGTAATTTTCCTTACTGCCGCAAACGTCGGATTCATGCCTGCCGGAAGCTTTATGGGCGGAGCTCTTGCAGTTCTTCCGTTTAACTGGGTAATTATCCCAATCGGTATGCTGGTTGGCTTCTTCATTCTTCTTGCGGAGCCTGCAGTATATGTTCTTACCGTTCAGGTTGAAGAAGTTACCGGCGGCGCCATCACCAGAAAAATGATGATGATCGCTCTTATGATCGGTATGAGTATCTCTGTCGGTATGGCCATGACCCGTGTTATAACCGGAATCTCTATCTGGTATCTGCTTATCCCGGGATATGCCACTGCCCTCGGTCTTCTTTTCTTTGTTCCAAAAGTATTTACCGCTATCGCTTTCGACTCCGGCGGCGTTGCTTCCGGACCTATGACAGCGACTTTCCTCCTTCCTTTTGCAATCGGTGCTTGCAGCGCTGTTGGCGGAAACGTTCTTATGGACGGATTTGGCGTTGTTGCAATGGTCGCTATGACTCCCCTTGTTGCAATCCAGATTCTCGGTGCTGTTTATGCCATTAAAGCAAAACGTGCAAAGGAAGAAAACGCAGAGGAATTTGCGGAAATTTATGAGGATATCGAAGAAGAAATCGAATTCTATCAGCTCGACCTCAATTCTGCAATTATCGAACTCGATTACGATATATAAAAGGAGGTGTTCCGCTTGTCCGAATATGAAAAATTAGCCTCTGTAAGCAGCAGCGAACGCCTTGATATAATATTCACCATAGTTTCTAGAGGAAAAGGCGAAACTGTTACAAATATACTCAGAAAAAACGATATCATCGAATGCTTAACTCTCCACGGCCGTGGAACCGCCACCTCCAATATTCTTAAAATGTTCGGTCTTGGCGTAACAGAAAAAGAAGTCGTTTTGGGAATCACCAAAAACGAAAGAAGCCATGATATTATCAAAGCCATTGATAAAAAACTTAATTTTGAAAAACCCGGAAACGGAATCTCCTTTGTTGTTCCGTTACAGAGCGTTGCCGGAATCATGGCTTTTAAATATCTCACCACAGATTATTCGGAGGATATTTGATTTATGAAAAACAAACCAGTATATTCACTTATTGTTACACTTGTAAACCGCGGATTCTCCGATGAAGTTATGAATGCTGCCCGTAATGCCGGAGCAAAAGGCGGCACCATTATTAACGCACACGGAACTAATCTTGGTGATGAAGAACGCTTTTTCGGAATCTCTATCCAGCCGGAAAAAGAAATTGTTCTCATCCTTACCACCGATGAAAACAGACCTGTTATTATGAGCGAAATCGTAACCCATATCGGTCTTGGAACTGCCGGCGCAGGAATCACATTCTCTCTTCCCGTAACTGACGTTGAAGGAATCAAGCGTATAACCGATCTTGATGATGAAGAGGACGCAGATAACGACTGATTTTTAAAAAAATCGCATTAGCATTAAACAAAAAAGGCTTCCGTGCTCATTTGAGCACGGAAGCCTTTTAATTATACCGTTATTTTTATTCAAGATTTTTTTCGAGTTTCTCAAGCTCTGCCATAAGTTCCTTCGGGAGCTTTTCACCGAATTTTTTATAGAACTCGCGGATGCCTTCTGCCTCTGTTTTCCAAAGCTCTTTATCAACAGAGAGAAGATCGGCAAGAGTTTCTTTTGTAATATCAAGTTCTTCGATATTGATATCTTCCGGACGGGGTTCATAGCCGATTGCGGTTTCGACAGCATCTGCATCACCGTCGCATCTTCCGAGAATCCACATAAGAACACGCATATTATCGCCGAATCCGGGCCATACAAAATGACCTTCGTCATCGGTTCTGAACCAGTTTACGTTAAAAATCTTCGGAGCTTTATCGCCGAGTTTTTCGCCCATATCAAGCCAATGCTGGAAATAATCTGCCATATGGTATCCGCAGAAAGGAAGCATTGCCATCGGGTCGCGGCGAACAACGCCAACTGCGCCGGCTGCTGCTGCAGTTGTTTCGGATGCCATGGTGGAACCAACAAAAACGCCGTGTTTCCAATCGCGGGACTGATATACCAGCGGAGCGGTTTTTGCTCTTCTTCCGCCAAAAATCATTGCGGAAATCGGAACACCTTCCGGATCATCAAACTTGGGGCTTACACAGGGACAGTTCTTTGCAGGAGCAGTAAAACGGCTGTTGGGATGTGCAGCTTTTTCTGTTGCGGTGGAACCGCTCCAGGGATTACCTTTCCAGTCGATTGCGTTTTCCGGAGGATTCTTATCAAGACCTTCCCACCATACGGTGTTATCATCAAGATTATGCGCAACGTTGGTGAAAATTGTATTTTTCATGGTTGCAGCAAGAGCGTTGGGGTTAGATTTTACGTTGGTTCCCGGTGCAACACCAAAGAATCCGTTTTCCGGGTTAACAGCCCAAAGGCGACCGTCTTTTCCTATTCTGAGCCAAGCGATATCATCGCCAACGCACCAGACTTTATATCCTTTTTTCTTATAAAGTTCCGGGGGAATAAGCATTGCAAGGTTTGTTTTTCCGCATGCGGAGGGGAATGCTGCGGTTACATATTTAATTTCGCCTTCCGGATTTTCGATTCCGAGGATGAGCATATGCTCTGCCATCCAACCCTCTTTCCAACCCTGCCAGGAAGCGATTCTGAGCGCAAAGCATTTTTTACCCTGGAGAACGTTTCCGCCATAGTTGGAGTTAAGAGACCAGATAGTGTTATCCTCCGGGAACTGGACGATATATCTCTGTTCCTCATCAACATCAAGAGAACAATGGAGACCTTTTACAAAATCGGAAGAATCTCCAAGCTGATCAAGAGCCTCCTGGCCCATTCTGGTCATGATTTCCATATTAAGAACAACATAGATGCTGTCTGTAAGCTCAATACCGATTTTTGCAAAAGGAGAACCCATCTGTCCCATGCAATAGGGAACAACATACATGGTTCTTCCCTTCATTGCGCCGTCAACAAGAGGAGTTAAGCGTGCATACATCTCATCTTTTTCAACCCAGTTATTGGTGGGGCCTGCCATCTCTTTTTTTGTGGTGCAGATAAAGGTTCTTGCTTCAACCCTTGCAACATCGTTAACTTTTGTTCTATGAAGAAGACAGCCGGGAAGTTTTTCCGGATTGAGCTCCTCCATGAGTCCTGTTGCAACAGCCTCCGCTTTAAGAGCTTTTATCTGTTCCTCACCTTCGGTAACCCAGACAACTTTATCGGGTTTTACGAGGGTTTTCATTTCCTCAATCCAGCTTAATACATAGGGGTTGTTAGTCATAAAGACAGCTCCTTTCCGAAAAAACATCTATGGGTTTATTATATACCAAAATAAAAATTTTGCAACAATTTAATGCGCTAAATTGCAAAAACTTTTTAAAAACAACTAATAAAAAAGGATATTTGCAATTATACGAATTTAAAATTGCAAAATATCCTTTTAAAAAACATATTTTATTCAAAATCCTCGTCGATAGGCATGGTGGGTCTTGCATTAAGAGAAAGATCTGCAAAATGCTCTGCAAGAGCTTCATAATATGCTTGGGAACCGATCATCGCCGCATTATCTCCGCAAAGTTCCAACGGCGGAACAAAAAGTTCAAGATGACGGCGCTTGCATTCCCTTTCCAGCAAGGAACGCAGACCGCTGTTTGCAGAAACTCCGCCGGCGGCAACTATGGTTTTATATCCGCCCTCTTTTGCAGCAAGCATGGTTCTGTCAACCAGCGCATGACAAATAACATCCTGATAGGATGCGCAAAGATCCGGAATATTCACTTCTTCGCCGCGCTGCTGTGCATTATGCAGTATATTCACAACTGCGGTTTTAAGTCCCGAAAAACTCATATCCAGCGGAGAACCTTCGACTCTTGGCTTCGGAAGCTGAAAAGCCTTCGGATTTCCCTCTTTGGATACTCTGTCAAGATGAACACCGCCGGGATACGGAAGTCCCATGGCTCTTGCCGCTTTATCAAAAGCCTCGCCTGCGGCGTCATCACGGGTTTTTCCGAGAATTCTGAATTTTGTATAATCGGAAACCTCAACAATATGGCTGTGTCCGCCGGAAACAACAAGACAAAGAAAAGGCGGTTTAAGCTCCGGATGTGCAAGATAGTTTGCAGCAATATGGCCTTTAAGATGATGAACAGGGATAAGTTTTTTGCCCGTTGCGAGGGAAAGACCTTTTGCAAAGTTAACACCAACCAAAAGCGCACCGATAAGTCCCGGAGCAGCAGTTACCGCAATATGGTCAACATCATCAAGAGTCATGTCTGCATCGGAAAGAGCCTTATCCACAACCGCAACGATATTTTCGGTATGGCGTCTTGATGCTATCTCCGGCACTACTCCGCCATAAAGACCGTGTTCCGCAACCTGTGTATTTATTACCGATGAAAGAATTTTTCTGCCGTCTTCAATTATTGCTGCAGCAGTTTCATCGCAGGAAGATTCTATTGCTAAAATTCTCATTATGTATCGCCTCATAAGTTATAACATTCTATTATAATTATAGCGTATGACGGCGGATTTTACAATATTTTTTAAAACTTGCTTTAAGGATTTTGATTATCCAGAACCGCTTTTAAAGAAAGTTCCCCCGCAACTTTGAATAAGGTTTCTGCCATAACCCTTTCCGGTTTTGTTTCCGTTCTTCTTGCGATGGTTTCATAAAACTTTGCGGCGGCATCATCAATGCGGATTTTATATTCCTTCATCAGTTTTTTCAGCTCCTTTTATCGTTTGCGAAAATATTATTTGCTGTTTTAATAAAAAAACACCTGCCGTTTTCGGCAGGTGCATTTTTATTTTGTGATGATTGCAACCGGACAATGGTCGCTTCCGTAATACTGAGGATAAATAAGGCTGTCCTCGATTTTTTCTGCAAAGCGCTGGGAACAGATAAAATAATCGATTCTCCATCCTGCGTTCTTTTCCCTTGCATGGAACATATAGCTCCACCAGGAATAAGAATCGCCTTTTTCCGGATAGAGGTAACGGAAAGTATCCGCAAATCCCGCTCCGAGAAGTTCTGTCATTTTTCCGCGTTCTTCATCGGTAAAACCGGCGTTTCCGCGGTTTGTTTTATAGTTCTTAAGGTCAATTTCTTCATGGGCGACGTTCATGTCTCCGCAAATTATTACAGGTTTATGCTTATCAAGAGATCTTACATATTCGCGGAAGCAATCTTCCCAGTCCATGCGGTATTCAAGGCGTTCCAAATCTCTTCTTGCATTGGGAACATATACGTCAACAAGATAAAAATCCGGATATTCAAGGGTAATAACTCTTCCCTCGTGGTCGTGGCGTTCAACATCAATTCCGTAATTTACGGAAAGAGGTTCGTGCTTTGTGAAAATTGCGGTTCCTGAATAGCCTTTTTTCTCTGCGCTGTTCCAAAACTGATAATATCCGGGAAGTTCAAGGTCACGCCTTGCGTTCGGTACATAAACGTCAACAAGATAAAAATCGGGATATTCAAGGGTGATAACGCGGCCTTCATGGTCGTGACGTTCAACGTCAATTCCG
>JAFYOZ010000160.1 GCA_017547705.1 Oscillospiraceae bacterium | reverse complement strand
TATAGGAACCGTAATAGATAACGACCCTTTCAGTATTATTGAACGGAACGTAGATTCCGCTATAGACCGGTTCGAGGAAAACCTCATCGCCGATGTTGAGTCCGTGCTTAAAATATCCGCCGTACCAATCGAAGCAATAGCTTGTATGGATGAATCCGCATTCGCATTCGGTTTTATGCGGCTCCGCTTTTTCAACAAGAATCGCTTCGCCGTCTATTATTTCATAGGCATACCGGATTCCTTCGGAAACTCCGGCAATCCAGCTATAAATATCAGAGGAATAATTATTGGACTGACATTCGTAAACCTCAAAAGCTGTGTCTGCAACCGGATATCCGTTTTCATCGAGGAGATAATATCTTTCCGCCGGAACTTTTGCAAGGGAAGGTTCTCCGTTTTCGTCATACTCTATAATGAGCATGGTGCCTTCGGTTACTTTTCCCCGGTAGCTATATATATCCAGATCCCATTCCTGAGCAGGTTCTATCAGGCTGTATTCATATCCGATTTGATTTCCTTCAAAATCCCGGATTATAAATTTTTCCGTTCCGTCAAGACCGATTATTTTTTCTGTTATAAATTTTTCTTCCGGATTTTGTTCATCAAGAGGAGGATTTTCTGCATTTTGCTCCTCTTTTGGAATATCCTCGTTTATAGGTTCTTCCGGTAAGACTTCTGCCTTGCAACCGGAAAACAAGATAAAAAGCATAAGCCAAACTGCAAAAATCTTCTTTGCCATAGAATCCCTCCCCCTAATTTATTTTACATATATAACATAATCTTTAATTGGAATTTCCTCGGTTTTTGCGTCCGGATTGAAAAGCTCTGTATCCGCATAGACCGTTGCGGTTTTTTTATTGAGGTTGCCTTTGCTGTCCTCATCATAATTTATGGTAATAAGGTTATAGCTTTCGCTTAGTTTTTTGCCGGTTTCGTCGATAAACCACCAATGGGTATCGCCGTTATCGTCCGTATCCATGGCAAGGATAACAAATCTTCCGCTCTGAACAAATTCGTATTTTATATAATCATATGCACAGATAAGATTGCCATCAAAATCATACATATAGGTGCAGTTTACGTCGTCCATTGTCTGGCTTGAATAGCCGTCATAGGCAAGGATGAACATATGTGGAACCATATCGATTTTATGATACACCGGTTCAAGGATAACGCTGTCATCCGGTTTTATAAGGCCATAGCGCAAGGCAGAAGGGCTCCAATAATACTTCGTAAAATAACATTTTTCGCTATAGGCGTTATAAACGCCGCCTGACTGCATCTGATAGAGCTTCCAGCCGTTTTCTGTTGGAATATAGTCATATCTGTCACCGCCGTTTGTTCCGCTTAAAAGGACAACGTGAAGGCTGTTCCCCCAGCTGTTGGGAGCATTGAGGTTAAAATTCATGAACGGAATATCATTGATAAGGCTGTCGCTTCCGGCTTGATAGATACTGTAAAGGGTGTTTGTTTTTTTAATTGTTTTTATGCTTTGCCAATTACTAAAATCAATGGTTTCTCTTGTTCCGTCGGTATAGATTCCCACAAAGAGGTCTGCCATATCTTTCTTTGCTACTTCGTAAGTGTTTACATAGACTTCGTCATCCTCAACTTTATGAATTGGCACGATTTCGTCATAGATTGCTTCCGTTACAGGAACGCCGCCGTTATGGAATCCGTATTTTCCGTTCTGTCTGTATGCAACGTTTGTGACAAGCTCCATTTCATCGGAAAAATCGGAAGTTTTTCCGCCGAAGAAGGTGTAATCTCCGATTTTGAGATCGAAGGAGTTTCCGTCGGAATCCGTTACGGTTATGACGGAATCTGCGGAATAATAGGGTTTTCCGAAGTCGATTCCGCTTTCAAAAATAGGGCTTACCTCTTTTCCGTCTTTATTGATAAAGCGGATGCCTTTTGGGATTTCGTTTCCGTATTCATCATAGAAAACCGTTGCAACCTGGCTCATGGGACCTGCGGAAACCGCAACGCCGAGCCATTCATCGTTATCAAACTCGAAAAATTCAACTCGGTTATATTTTTCGCAGATAACATTTCCCTCGAGGTCATAGATTTTTCCGATTTCCGAAAGGCCGAAGCCATCCATCTTCTGGGCAACGATTCTGTCGCCGAAATAGATTCCGACGGTGGTATAAACCTTCGGAATAATTTCGTTTCCGTCGGAATCCAGAACACCGGCTCCGATTGAAAGTCTGGAGGCTCCGTAATAATAGCTTACTATGCTGTATCCGTTTTCCAACCTCTCGGTTCCTGCGGTAAAAACATATTCCTCTTTAACCTCTCCCTCGGCAGAAATGGAATATTCATAGATATTTCCGTCCCGGGAAACATTGAAAAAGCTTCCGTAATATTCATAATCATCGGCGGTTATTTCAATAAACCTTGTTCCGTCGGAGAAATAAAAATCATAGAGAACGCGTTTTGTTTCGGTTATTTCGGAGGGTTTTCCCTCTTCATCATATTCAATCATCGGTTTTGTTCCGTCGGTTCTTCCGAATACATAGATGATAAAATCTCCGATTTTTGCCTGTTTATAGGTTTCATAAACGGCTTCCGTCACCAATTCATCGCCATGAATAACCCCATAAAGTCCGCCGGACTGATAGACGCAGTCTTTTATTACTTTTATGTTTGACGGTTTCTCAATTTCCGGATTTTTTCCGCAGGCGGAAAGAAAAACTGCTGTAATTATAAAAATAAGAACGGTTTTTAAGAAATTTTTCATTGTTATCCCTCCCTTACAACCATATAGTGTATCGAACGGCGGAAAATGCTGCAAAAAAAGAGCCTGATTTTTTAAAAAATCAGGCTCTTTTTATAAAAATTATTTTGCGTTATAGAATGCTTCGGATGCTTTATGCATCATGTAGATATCGATTTTTGCTGCAACTTCCATAGGAGCATGCATGGAAAGAAGCGGAACACCGATATCGATGGTATCAACTTCGAGGCGGGAGATATATTTTGCAACGGTACCGCCGCCGCCTTCGTTAACTTTTCCGAGCTCACCGGTCTGCCATACAACATTTGCATTATCAAGAATGGTGCGAACTTCGCCGCAGAATTCTGCAGGGCAGTCGTTGGTGGAACCTTTACCGCCGGAACCGGTATATTTGGTAACAACGATACCGTAGTTGAGGTATGCTGCGTTGTTTTTCTCATGTACCTGGGGGAAAGTGGGGTCAACAGCCGCGTTTACGTCTGCGGAAAGGCATTTGCTGTTTTCGAGGATAACATGACCGGGAACACCATAGGGACGGCCAAGGTCTTCTGCAAAATAGGAAAGCATTTTGCTGTTCATACCGGTAGGGCCATCGGAACCGGTTTCTTCTTTATCTGCGAAGCATGCAACAGCGGTATATTCCGGATCTGCTGCAAGAATACCGGTAAGTTCGCCGTATGCACAAACTCTGTCGTCATGGCCGTATGCACCGATAAGGCCACGGTCGAAACCGATATCGCGTGCTCTTCCTGCGGGAACCATGGTAAGCTCTGCGGACTGGAAATCGTCCTCGATGATTCCGTATTTATCGAAGAGAATGGAAGCGATGTTGAGTTTTACTTTTTCGGATACTTCGTCATCACGGAAAGGCATGGAACCGACAAGGATATTGAGCTCTTCGCCTTTGATTCCGTCGCCGAGGGTTCTTCCCATCTGTTCTTTTGCAAGATGAGGAAGAAGGTCGGAGATGCAGAAAATGGGTTCATCATCATTTTCGCCAACGGTTACGGTTACGGAAGTTCCGTCTTTTCTGACTACTACGCCATGGAGAGCAAGGGGAATTGCAGTCCACTGATATCTTTTGATACCGCCGTAATAATGGGTTTTAAAAAGAGCAAGCTCGTGATCCTCATAGAGAGGGTTGGGTTTAATATCAAGACGGGGAGAATCGATATGTGCGGCTGCAATATGCATACCCTCTTCGAGGGGTTTTCTGCCGATTTTTGCAAACATGAATGCTTTGTTGCGGTTGTTTATGTAGATTTTATCGCCTGCAACATATTTTTTACCGGGTTCAAAGGGAACGAATCCTTCTTTTTCAAGAACCGGGATTACCCAATCAACAAATTCGCGTTCGGTTTTGCAAAGGCTGATGAAATCTTTATATGGCTCGCAGTAATCGTATGCTGCCTTGATTTCCTCTTCAGAAAGAGTGCTGCCTGCGTTTTTCGGGTTGCGGAAAAGCTTCTCTTTAAGAAGCTGTCCTGCGGATTTTTCTTTTTCGCTCATGTTGTTTCTCCTTTTCTATGTTCAAATTTTATTGGCATTTATAAAAATCAGTCAAAACCGTATGCGGAAATATATCCAGCCCGGTATGCGCTGACTTTTTTCTGATAATTTGATGTTTCTTCATAAGGAATATAATAAAGAGTTATTCCGTCTTCGGAATATTCCGGATTTTCGAGCCATTTTTTTACTGCATTCGGGCCGGCATTATATGCGGCGTATGCGGTTTCCCAATTTCCGAACTGTGTGTAAAGATAGCTGAGCAGCCAGACACCGTAATCTATGTTTATTTCCGGAACATACATTTCGTCCCAGGAGCCTTTGCTTTCGCCCCTGTAATAATCGATCCAATCGTGAGCATCCTTTGTTATCTGCATAAGTCCGCGAGCACCGACCCAGCTTTCAGCCTCGGAATCGAAGCCGCTTTCTGTACGGATAACGGCATATATAACCGAAATCGGAACGTCATATTCCTTTGATTTTTGCTCGACGATATCGCTGAATTCTATCGGGTATGCCCAATGCTCAAGAAGCTTTGTGCTGCGGTTCATCATAACCCCGGCAAAAATCAGGAAAGCCACTATCAAAAGCCCCAAGAGAGCGTTTCTTATAATTTTACCCAAAATCAGTCCTCCGGAATGTTTTCTGCGTATCTGTTCAACATGTTCTTGAGCACGGAGTTAACCTTCTGTTCAAGTTCGAACATACTGCCGCTGTTTTCGAGCACGATGTCGGAGTTTTCGGTATAAAACTGTTCCGGCTTCTGTGCCAAAACCCTGCGTTTTGCATCAGTTGCAGAGATTCTGTCGCGGTTTATGATGCGCATTGTTCTTGTTTCTTCATCTGCAACCACGGAAACAAGAACATCGCAAAGCTTTTTACAGCCGCTTTCGATGATGGTTGCACCGTCTATTACTATGTTTTCTTTTCCGTTTGCGATATGGCAGAGCACTTCGTGCTCAATAGCCTTTTCGATATACGGAAAGATTATTTTATTAAGCGCGGCAAGTTCCTTTTTATCGGAAAACACGATTCTTCCCAATGCTTTGCGGTTAATAGAGCCTTTTTCGTTGAGCACGAGGCAGGAAAAACGGCAAACTATATCATAGATACAGTCGAGATTGTTTTCGGTTATGCCATGGGCAACCGAATCCGCATCAATTACGGCAGCGCCGTTTTTGCGCATTATTTCCCGAACGGAGCTTTTTCCTGCTCCGGTCTGGCCGGTAAGACCTATGATATTTGCCATTTTATAAACCCTCTTTTCAAATGATGCTCAAAAATTCCGTCAAAGTTCGATAACGTCAAAACCGGCGGCTCTGATAAGGCGGTTATATACCGCAAGGCCGACTCCGGTTACCTTCGGAGAATGTGCAAAAACTTTTTCTGCACCGCTTTCGTCGATAATTCGCAGGGCATCGAAGATGTGTTCTGCCTGCTGCTCATCAGAAAACTCCGAACCGTATGTTACGGTGCTCACAGAAAGTTTTTCTGCTTCTTCATCGAAGCAGAGAGCATATACTCCGTCTTTTGCGTGCTCATTGACATATTTTACATAGTCATCGGAGCTTGCTTTGATTAAAGTTACCTGCGCTTTTGGCGCATAGTGTTTATATTTCATACCGGGAGAGAGAACTTTTTCTCCCTCTTCAAGTTTTTCGAGCACCGCATGAGAAACCATGACTTCTCCGAGCACTTCCTGAAGCTGTTCAAGGGTAACATATCCCGGACGAAGGAGAACCGGTTTTTCTCCGGCAAGGGAAATTATGGTGGATTCCACCCCGACGGAGGAAGCTCCGCCGTCGATTATACCCTCTACCCTTCCCATAAGGTCATGGACACAGTGTTCAAAACTCGTGGGGCTTGGGCTTCCGGAAAGGTTTGCAGAAGGTGCCGCAAGAGGAAAACCGGCTTTTTCGATAATCTCTCTTGCAACCGGATGTGACGGAAAACGAACCGCAACAGTCGGAAGATTTGCGCTTGTTACATCCGGAACCTTTTCGCTCTTTTTCATAATCATAGTAAGAGGGCCGGGCCAATATTTTTCCGCAAGGATTTTTGCTCCCTCCGGAATTTCCGATACGACCTCGTTAAGCATCTCCATATCGCTTATATGAACGATAAGGGGATTATCTCCCGGGCGGCCTTTTGCTATAAATATATTTTCGCAGGCTTTTGCATCAAAAGCATTTGCCGCAAGGCCATATACCGTTTCCGTAGGAATCGCAACAAGTCCGCCGTTTTTAAGAATTTTTGCGGCAGCATCCGTTGCGCCTTTATCTTTTGCATTTAACAGCAAGGTTTCCATTTTTTCTCCAAATCTGCTTTTTCAGTTTTCTTCTCCGCGGAGTTTTTCTGCCTGGTCATGGGCACGCAGAGGTTCAATAAGTTCGTCTATTCCGCCGTTTATAACGGAATCGATTTTATAAAGGGTAAGCCCGATTCTGTGGTCGGTAACTCTTCCCTGGGGGAAGTTATAGGTTCGGATTCTTTCGCTTCTGTCGCCGCTTCCAACCTGGGCTTTTCTGTCTGCTGCGCGGCTTTCATCCGCAGCACGCTGTTTTTGCTCATAAAGGCGGCTGCGGAGAACCTTCATGGCCTTATCTTTGTTTTTATACTGGCTTCGCTCATCCTGACATTCAACAACCATTCCCGTCGGGATATGGGTTATGCGGATTGCGGAGCTTGTTTTATTGATATGCTGTCCGCCGGCACCGCTTGAACGGAAGGTATCTATCTGTAAATCCTTCGGATCAATTTCAACCTCTACGTTTTCTGCTTCCGGAAGAACCGCAACGGTTACTGCGGAAGTCTGGATCTTACCTTGGGAATCGGTTGTCGGAACACGCTGTACCCTATGGGTTCCGCTTTCAAAACGGAGTCTTCCAAAAACTCCCTCGCCCTCTACGGAGAAAGATATCTCTTTATAGCCGCCGAGTTCCGTCGGGTTTGAATAAATGATCTCTATCTTCCAGCCTTTGGAATCCGCATACATTGAATACATACGGTAAAGGTCGGATGCAAAAAGAGCCGCTTCTTCGCCGCCGGTTCCGCTTCGGATTTCCATAATTACAGAGCGGTCATCATCCGGGTCTTTTGGAATAAGAAGTATTTTAAGCTCTTCAAAGCAGCTTTCCATGGTCTTTTTGCTCTCTTCGAGCTGTTCTTTTGCCATATCACGAAGCTCTCTGTCCGTTTCTTCATCGAGGATAAGCTGTGCTTCCTCAAAATGAGCTTTTGCGGTTTTATATTCCTGATATTTTTCGGCAATTGGGGTAAGTTCCCTTTGGTCCTTAAGAAGCTTTGTATAAAGCTCGTTATCGTTTATGACCTCCGGTTCATAAAGCCGGAGTCCTGCCTGGCGCCAGCGTCTTTCTATATCTTCGAGTTTATCAAACATCAGCTTTTTCCTCCCGGATAATCTGCTTGATGTTTTTTTCGGCCTTGCTTCTTGGAACTTCTACTTCGTGGCCGCATTTTTCGCACCGGAGCTTAAAATCCATTCCGGAGCGCAAAACGATGAATCTTGAACATCCGCAGGGATGGTTTTTCTTCATCATAAGAACATCTCCGATTTTAACATCCATAAAAAAGCGCTCCTTTCATAAAATAGCATTTTCCTAATATATTAATATAACATAATAAAGGTTTTTTTGCAACAAAAGGGAAAATTCGATTTATTGAATTTTCTAATAAATTTCAACGCACCGGTTTTCGAGTTACGCAGTTGTTTAACAAAATTTCCTTATAAGTATTATTGAATAAATACAGATTGTCTATAAAGTAAAATTGTATTTGTTTCCAACCTAAAAACCATAAATTGCGAAATGATAATCTTTGTGCTATACTGCAAACGGACCGATAAACTTGAATTTGACGGAGAGAACAGTATGGTGGAACTAATAAAAAGATGTCCCGAATATGTGGTGGGATACAAAGAGTATTGTCAGGAATTGTATGATAATCACGTCACCTATTTTAGACCCACAGACCCCAAAAATATTGATGATGAATGGTTTTTCCGCACCAAATCATGGTATGACAGGAAAGAACAGGGATTGGTAGAAGGCCAACCCGTCAGTTTTCACTATTGGGCAATCGACAACGGCAAGTTCATAGGAGAATTTCAACTCCGAACCGAATTTCCCGAAAAGGTAATGTTGGATATTGGAAGCATTGGTTATGCAGTCAGAGTGTCGGAGCAAGGAAAAGGCTATGGTAAAGCGATTCTTAGCCTTGGATTGGAACTTGCAAAGCAGCACGGAATGGAAAAGGTGTTGCTGACAATCAACGACGAAAACAAAGCCTCCATTCATGTATGCGAAGCATTGGGTGGTATATGGAAAGATACCATAGAAGCATATAACGATGCTGAAGGACAGCATTTATTGAGACGATATTGGATAACCTTGTGATTGTCAAATTCCAATTTATCGAACTGATAAAAGAGGCTTTTTTAAGCCTCTTTTTTTGTTTTTATTTGTTTTTCAAATCAGCCGTTTTGTGCACTATATAAAAAATTTGTTCATTATATTAAAATTTTTCCGCTCATAATTTTCTCTTTTTCGGAATATAGATATTCCATAAAAATTTTTGGAGGAAAACGAAATGACGGAATATCTGCCGGAAGGCTATCTTATAAATACCCCGAAAAACAAAGCCGCTTTTTCTTCATTGGAAAGCATTGAAGCGGCAATTAAAAACAAAACCATTCTTGAAGCAAAGGTTATCCTTTGCTCCGCAAAGCACGATTTGATAATCGACCTTGGCTACATCCGCGGAATTATTCCGAGAAGCGAAGGAGCCGTTGGAATCGAAACAGGCGAAACAAGGGACATCGCCATAATTTCGAGAGTTAACAAACCTGTTTGCTTTAGGATAAAATCCATCGAAAAAGATAAGGACGGAAAACCTGTTGCAATCTGTTCCAGAAAGGAAGTTCAGGAGGAATGTCTTAAAAACTTCCTTGATAAGCTTGTTCCCGGGGATATTATTCCGGCGGTTGTAACCCATATGGAAAACTTCGGCTGTTTTGCGGATATCGGATGTGGAATCCCCTCTCTTCTTCCCATTGACAGCATAAGCATTTCAAGAATCAGCCATCCTTCTGACAGATTCCGCGGCGGGGATATGATTTTTGCTGTTGTTGCAGGAAGAGACGATTTTGGAAGGATATGCCTTTCGCATAAAGAGCTTCTTGGAACATGGGAAGAAAATGCGGAAAAGTTTTCTCCGGGAGGAACCGTTTCCGGAACTATCCGTTCTGTTGAAGATTACGGGGTTTTTGTTGAACTTACGCCGAATCTTGCCGGACTTGCGGAGCCATGTTCAAATCTTGTTCCGGGGCAGCAAGCTTCGGTATATATAAAAAGCCTTATCCCCGATAAAATGAAGATAAAGCTTATCATAGTCGATGCTTTTGACGGAGAATCTCCCCATAAAGCACCGGAATATTACATAACAAAGGGGCATATCGGTTTTTGGCAGTATTCTCCGAAGGACTGTAAAAAATCCGTTTTTACTTCCTTTGAACAATGCTGATTGAATCTGATTTTTTCTGTTCCTCGCATTTCCTGCTGATCATGGCCATGATTTCTGCGATTTTTTCTTCCCAAAAACCGTTTCCGTTATAGCAGATATTCACTCCGGAAAGGGTTTTTCCGTTATAATATTTCCCCTCTTCGGAAAGATAATGTTCGGCAATTTTTGACGCCACAAAATCGATACATTCTGCCTTGCTTTCAAAACTTTTTCCGCTCCAGCCGAAGATATTGTTTTCCTTAAAGCAATATCTTCCCCAGCCGGATTCCAATGCGGCAACCGCCGCAAGAAAAACCGCATTTACGCCGTATTTTTGCTCCGCAAGGATAAAATCATCCGAAAGAGATATAAGTTCCCAGCAAAGGCCTTTTGAAAGCTCCTCCGGGGAATATTCGCTTTTTTCTGTCAAGACATACGAAAGAGCTTCCTCCTTCGTCATGGCAAAAGCCTCTGTTTTTGATAGTGCAAGAGGTATGATTATAATAATTGCAAGAAGTTTTTTCATAAATAAAAGCTCCGTTCTTTTTTTCATTTTGCTTTGAGCAAAGAAAGCATTGGAAAAAAGCGGAGCTTTTATTCAGTTTTTGCCTAAAGGAGAATCGGCTGGAGCTGTTTTCTGATGATTGCGGCTTCTATCGCTTCGGCGGTTTTATCAAAATGCGCAACCATGGATGCCGGTTTTTCTATGGGATTATCCTGACCCATGGGAACAAAAAAGACGTTTTTTGAGTTCATAAGCTTACCGATATTTTGTGCGGAAGCTCCGAGGGCATCGTTGGTGGAAACCGCAATAACAAGGGGTCTTTGATTGCGAAGATGGGCTTTTGCCGCCATTGTTACGGAAGTATCCGTTATTCCGTTTGCGAGTTTTCCGAGGGTGTTTCCGGTACAGGGTTCGATTAAAAGGATATCGAGAAGAGCCTTTGGGCCAATGGGTTCTGCTCCTGCGATGGTTGTTATGGGTTCTCTTCCGGAGATTTCTTTTATACGACGGATAAAATCTTCCGCTTTTCCGAATCTGCTGTCTATGGAGGCTGCTCCCGGGGACATTATCGGGATTATGTCATAGGTTTTTGAAAGTTCCTCCATTTCCGCAAGGACTTTTTTAAAGGTGCAAAAAGAGCCGCAAAGGGCAAAACCAAGACGGATTTTATCAGACATAATCCTCCTCCTTTTCTGAAAGAATATTGAGCACCGTATCTTTTATAATCTCTCCGGCGGTTTTCGGTGCAAACTTTCCCGGAAGACCAAGAGCCTTTTCTGCAGTTATTCCAAGCTCCTTTGCGGCAGCAAAATCCGTTCCTCCGGGTTCGGAAGCAAGGTCGATAATGACCGCATTTTTATCCATGAGCACCAGTTTTTCTCTATCAAGCACCATTGCCGGAACGGTATTGAATATAACCCTATATTTCCCGATTTCCGCATCAAGAAGCCGAAATTCGAGAGGATTCATCCCTTCCGAACGTATCCACGCAAGTTCCGAAAAGCGTCTTGCTGCAACGGTAACCTTTGCATCGAGAGCCTTTAAAATCGCAGAAAGGAGCCTTCCGATCCTCCCATGCCCAAGAATGAGCACCGGAACGGTACTTATGGATTCGCTGAGCATTTCCATGAGTTTTGCGGCAGCGGCTTCTGCTGTTAATGCCGCATTTCTTACCGCAAATTCTTCTCTGTGGTAATAATCAAAAACTTCCATCTCCCTTTCTTTTGCAAGATTGAGCACCGCTTCCGGAACAAGCCCACCCATGAGCACCGAACCTTTTTGCATATGCTCAACAAGCTCCGTTATGGAGATTTTTTCATCCGAAAAGGATGTTTTTATAAATCCGTTTGCATCACAGCATGGCAAAGGAAGAATTACATTCTCTGCATTTTTAAATTCATCGAGGCTTTTTATCTCTTTTAATTCATCGGAAATCCCGGCTTTTTCCATCAGGAAAACCGAAGTATCATATCCATCCTTTTTAAGAGCCTTTGCAAGATACAGAGATCTTAAATCTCCGCCGGCTATGTAAAATGAAAGTTTTTCCATATCTTATAACCTCCGTTTTTCCGGTTGATATATATTATGCGGCGGCCTTTTTTGTTGCCACCGGTAACGAAAAAAGGCTTTTTACCATAAAATATAGCAAACGAAAGGAGGTTTTTCGTTATGTTTTTTGATTCCCTTGCGGTTCTTTTGCTGACATTTTTCGCTTCACTCGGAATGGTTGAAGCAGGAGAATGGCTCTTAAAAAATCCTTTCAGGAAGGACATCAAAAAGACTGTTTTTGTTGTTGCAAAAGTAAATTCCGTCCCTGATGAGGATATTGAACCGGCTTTAAGAACCCTTTTATCAGAAACTGAAGGTCAGGCAAGAAAGGTTTTTCTCGATTGTTCCGGTGCTTCCGAATCCGCTGTTATAATCTCTAAAAACCTTGAAAAGCGATTTGACTGTGAGACGGTTTTTAATGAAGCGGAGCTTTTTTCCTTAACGGAGAAATATTTACACGGGGAAGAAAAAACTGTATAATGGAACTATAAATATAAGATGGGGTAAAAGGCATGCTTGATAAGAACGAAAAACAGGAACCGGAACGCATCAGCGGCACAGTTGACGGAATAGTCTGCTATAAGCCGGAAAGCGGTTTTACGGTATTTGATCTTGATATGCAGGGCGAGCTTGTTACGGTTGTTGGCGAGCTTGGAAAAGTTGAAGCCGGCGAGGAAGTTGTCCTCACCGGCAGTTTCGCATCCCATCCTACATACGGAAGCCAGTTCAGAGCCGCGGTTTGTGAAAGAAGGCTTCCGGCTTCTGCAACTGCCATAAAAAAATATCTTTCCGGCGGCTCTTTTAAAGGAGTCGGCCCCGCTCTTGCAAAAAGAATCGTCGAGGCTTTTGGCGAATACACTCTCGAGGTTATTGAAAACAGCCCCATGGATCTTGCGAGGGTAAAAGGTGTTTCTCAAAAACTTGCCATGGAAATAAGCGAGGAATTCCAGCGCGCTTTTGGCGCAAGAAAAGTTATGACCGCCATGCAGGAATTTGGACTTCCTGCGGCAATCGCCGTAAGAGCATGGAAAAAATGGGGCACTTCTGCTATGGATTACATAAAGGACAACCCATATCTCCTTTGCGACCCGGAAATCGGCGTTGATTTTGCTGAAGCAGACGCAATTTTCATCAAAAAAGGCGATATGCAGGATATTCGCCGCCTTAAGGCAGGAATCAAGCATGTTCTTGTTCATAATCTTGATAACGGACACACCTGTCTTCCGGAAGAGAGCCTTCTTGCCGCTGCGGCAGGGCTTCTTGGTGAAGCGGAAGAGATGGGCGATGCTCTTGAAGAGCTTGTTGCAAAAGAAGACCTTTGCGAATATTATCGCGGCGCAAGAAGATTTATCTATCTTCCGGAGCTTTTCTTTGCTGAAACTGCGGCAGCAGGCCGCCTTAAGATGATGCTTATGAGCCAGGAGGAACAGAGTTCCGCCGCTCTTGATAAATCCATCGAGCTTCTTGAAGAGGAGCTTGAGATAGAATACGATTCTCTTCAAAAAAGGGCATTAAAAAACGCGGTTCAAAACCATGTATTCGTTCTTACCGGTGGCCCCGGTACCGGTAAGACAACGACTCTTAATGCGCTGATAAAGCTTCTTGAGCAACAGGGTGACGAGGTTATGCTTGCTGCGCCAACAGGAAGAGCCGCAAAGCGTCTTTCCGAACTTACCGGGCATGAAGCAAAAACTATCCACAGACTTTTGGAGGTGGATTATTCCTCCAGCGAGCTTGTTCCGATTTTCCGCAGAAACGAGCGCAATCCGCTTAAATGCGATACCCTTATAGTGGACGAGATGTCCATGGTTGATACCATGCTTTTCGATTCTCTTCTTCGTGCTCTTCCCTTCCATTGCAGACTTGTTATGGTAGGAGATTCCGACCAGCTTCCCTCTGTTGGAGCAGGAAACGTTCTCCATGACCTTATCCGTTCGGATATTCTCCCTTCGGTAAAGCTGGATACCATCTTCCGCCAGGCGGCAGAAAGCATGATAGTCACCAATGCGCATGATATCGTTAACGGGGAATATCCATATCTTGAATCCAAAGATAACGACTTCTTCTTTCTTCCAAGGCAGACCGAAGCTGAATGTGCAAAAACAGTATGCCAACTTTGTGAAAAGCGTCTTCCAAAGGCCTTTGGATTCTCTCCCCTTTGGGATATTCAGGTTCTTTGTCCCGGAAAAAGAGGTGAAGCAGGAACATGGAATCTCAATATAGAGCTTCAAAAATGCCTCAACCCTTCCGACGGGAAGAAAAAGGAATTCCGCCAGGGCGGTCACCTTTTCCGTGAGGGGGACAAGGTAATGCAGACCAGAAATGACTATGACATGACCTGGACGAAGGATGACGGAGAAATCGGAAGAGGGGTTTTTAACGGTGATATCGGAATCATCGAAAAAATTGACCCCATCGGAAGAATGATGGCGATTCGCTTTGATGACAGAGTTGCGGAATATCCTTTTGAAAGCGCAAACGAACTTGACCACGCATACGCCGTAACTGTTCATAAAAGCCAGGGCAGCGAATTCGAGGCGGTTATCATTCCCCTTTTTGAGGCAAATTCCCGTCTTTATTACCGAAACTTGCTTTATACCGCCGTTACAAGGGCAAAGCGCCTTTTGGTTATAGTTGGAAGCGCAAAGGC
>JAFYOZ010000159.1 GCA_017547705.1 Oscillospiraceae bacterium | reverse complement strand
CGGAAATTGCGGTAAGCAAAATTGAAAGAAAACCGTAAATTGCGTTGGTGAAAAAACCGTCCTTTGTTGTAAGAACCTTGATTCCGTAAAAGGCGCGGTTCATAATGCTGTTTGAATCCACAGCAAGAATCTTCATAAAGAGGAAACCTCCCTTTGAAAATATGATTTATTGGAATATTTAACAATATTATAATAACTTATTATAGCATATAAATTTCCCGTATGCTATAATAATATAATAAAATTAACTATAAGCTGAATTTGCTGAAAAATATACTTTCCCGGAGGAAAAACGTGACAAAATCAAAAAAACTTCTGACAGCGCTGATTGTTTCCGCAATGATAATATCTCTTTCCGCCTGCGAATTTCCGGAAAACACCCCGGCCCTTGCTCCGGAATCTTCCGAAAGTTCCTCTTCCCTTCCGGAAAGTTCTTCCGAACCGGAAGAAGCCGAACCGGAGGAAATTGTCGAACCGGAACCGATCCCCGAACCTTCCTTCAGCCTTTCCGCATATCTTGTTGAAAAAGGTGATTATATAACGGTAAAAGCAGAAAATGTCGATCTTTCCGAAGCGGTCTTCACCGATATAATGGGAAACGAACGCCGCTTTTTTGAAAAAGACGGAAAATGGTATTGCTTCATTCCGGTAAAACCGGACACCGAAACCGGATACTATCCGATCGAAATTTCTTCCGAAGATTATAATTTCGTCGGCGGAGTTATCGTTCTCGATAAAAAATTCAAAAAGCAGTATCTTGTTGTTGAACAGGCGACCCTTGAAGCAACCATAGAGGATACTGCCGTCCGCGAAGCTTTTACGGAATTTTTTGAAGAAAAACGCCATTATTTTTCCGAAGAACCTCTTTGGAACGGCGAATTTGCAATGCCTCTCGGAAATTCCTGGTATAAGGAAACAACTTCCTTCGGAACTTTCCGTACTTTTTCAAGCGGAAGAACCGAATGGCACGACGCAATCGATATGGCTGCCGGCGGCGGAACTCCGATTTATGCAACCAACAGCGGAAAAATCTATTTTGCGGGAATGCTCGGTCTCACCGGAAACACAGTTATAATTGACCATGGATGCGGAATTATGAGCTGGCATTACCATATGCACGAAATAAAAGTTTCCGAAGGGGATATTGTTGACAAAAACACGGTTATCGGAACAGTCGGAACAACCGGCCTTTCCACCGGAAACCACCTTCATTTCGGAATTTCCGTGGGCGGAGTTTTTGTTGACCCGAACCATTTCCTCGGAACTGAACCGGATCTTGATTTTGGGGAGGCAGAAAAATGAAAATCGGTAATATAGAACTTCCTAAATATGCCGCCCTTGCTCCCCTTGCGGGTGTCGGCGACAGAGCAATGCGTGAAATAAGCCGCGAATTCGGCGCAGTCTGGACCGTCGGCGAAATGACAAGTTCAAAAGGCCTTTCCTACGGAAGCAAAAAATCCGCGGAGCTCCTTGAAATAAACGAAGCGGAAAGACCCTGCGCGGTCCAGCTTTTCGGTTCCGAACCGGAAGTTATGGCGGAAGCCGCAAAACTTGCTCTTGAATATAAACCGGACGCGATCGATATAAATTTCGGCTGCCCTGTTCCGAAAGTTGCCGGAAACGGCGGCGGTTCCGCCCTTATGAAAGATCCGGAACTTGCCGGAAGAATCGTCCGCGCCGTTGTTGATGCGGTTGATATTCCGGTAACGGTAAAATTCCGCGCCGGTTGGGATAACGAACACCTTAACGCCGTTGAATTTGCCTGCATCTGCGAAGCAAACGGCGCTTCCGCCCTTACTGTTCACGGAAGAACAAGGACCCAGATGTATGCCCCTCCGGTAAACTGGGATATAATCCGCCAGGTAAAGGAAGCGGTTTCCGTTCCGGTAATCGGAAACGGCGACGTTGTTTCCCCGGAAAGCGCAAAAGCTCTTTATGAACAGACCGGATGCGACCTTGTAATGGTCGGCCGCGGTGCAATGGGAAACCCCTGGAT
>JAFYOZ010000008.1 GCA_017547705.1 Oscillospiraceae bacterium | reverse complement strand
TATTTGTTTCTTTTTTCCTTTTATTAATTATAGGACTTGTTTTTCCTGAAAGTTCCGAAACCGAATTAGGATATGCATCAGAATCCGGAATTTCCATTTATGAAAATATCCAATCAGATAGCTCAACTGTTTCATCTACACAGTCATCTTCCTCGGAAAGCAGTAGTTCTGCTTCTTCTGAATCCGAAATTTCCGTTTCCAGTAATTCCTCCTCCAAATCCGAAAGCTCTGCTTCCAGTAATTCATCTTCTGAATCTAAAAACTTCGACTCCGGTAATTCATCTTCATCCAAAGCGGAAAGCTCTTCTTCCAACAGTTCCAGCTCTAATTCGGTTATAGTTCCAACTGAATCCGAAACCGGAGAAAATCTCGTCTGGGTTCCCACCAATGGCGGAGAAAAATATCATTCTAAAAAAAGTTGCAGCAACATGAAAGATCCTGTTCAAATCACTAAAGAAAGTGCAAAAGCAAGAGGTTATACCGCTTGCGGACGTTGTTATTAAAAAAAAAACTCCCGATTTTTAAAAAATCGGGAGTTTTTTTGCAGCATTTTTCCGTTCATGGGTTACTTAAATAGCAGAAGACAAAAAAGGAGGCCCCGCTATGAAAATCATAGTTTTTATTTTAGCATTGATTCTTGCTCTTTCCGGCTGTAATAAACCCGATGAATCGGCTGTTCTTGAACCGATTCCGGAAGATGAAAATATATCCGAACCGGAAGAACCTTTAAAAAACAGCATTTTAACCGCAAATTCCATTTTCCTTTCCGATGCTAACGGAATGGACTTCCCGGAAGACAGAGCCTTCCAACCCGTTATCGAAACAGGCGGAAACCTTTATATCGTATCTGATTATTCCGGATACTGCCTTACAAAAAACGACAATACCCGTATCGGCCCTGCGGTTCTTTATTATAAAACCGCCGCCGGAAAAGTCTATCACCTTTCGGATATCCAGGTATATGACCACCAGGACCCGAGAATCTCTTTCAACCATGTTTTTGATAACATTTATTCATTCTGCAATCCGGATGAGATAATGTTTTTTAATCTCGATACTTTTACAAAAATCGATTTCTCTCTTGATTTCCATAAAACCGAGCACCGTTATCACGGCTTCAACTGTGTTTCTTATGATGCGGAAACAGAAACCTATCTGCTCATCTTTTCCGTTTCCGATTATGAGCACGCAGACCCAAACGAAGCTGCTCCCTTTCATCAAATCTGGAACGACGAAAGCGCAAAAATCTGCTTACAGCGTTTTGCTTCCGACGGAAGCTATATCGATATGACCGAAACAAATATCCCTCTTAATTTTATTAATACACTTTCCTCCTGCTGTCCGAATAGCTATACAGGTTCTTCCGTTGAATTCTTCAGAAAAGGCGGAGATTATGCGGTTTATGATAGTTATTATCACTATGATTTCGATGCAAAAAAGCTTATTTCTCTCCCCGCAAAAGACCTTTTTATCTTTGAAGATTTAACCGTAATACGCTCCGTATGGGTCTATAATGAAGAAACCGGCCTTTATGAAACAACCTATTCCCTCCTTGAGCACGGAGCAGAAACATCGGTGCTCAAGCTTTCCGCAAAACAGGATTTCCAGACCAGCGACGAGATGAATTTCGATACAGTACACCCGGATTCTGTGGTTATGGACATAAAAAACAAAACCCTTGAGGTCCGTTACGGAAGAGCAATACATTACCTTGATTTTGAAACCGAGCACGCGGAATACTCCTATGATTATTCCATGCTCACGCCGGATTCAGCTTTTGCAAAAAGCCCTGACGGCAAGTATGAACTCTATTGCATCGGAAACTCCGGATTGGGTGGAGAATACATCTCCATCGCCGCAAAAGATACCGAAACAGGTAAATTTATTTACCTCGGCGAACATTTAAACTGGTCGTATAACTTCGCCGTTTCCGATGAGCACCGCCTTTTGTTCCGTTCCGGCAATGGTATAAAATATATTGATATCCCCACCGAAAAAAGCGATATTCTCATCAGTTACGAAACCATCGGCGAAGGATTCCTTTGCGAAGCATACGATATCGAAAACAAACGCATCATTATCGCTTCCATAGTGGATTTATGGGATTACGAAGAGTTTGATATGGCTGAAGAAGCAGTTAAACTCCAGATTTTTGATTTTGACGGAAACCTTATAGATATAATCCAAACCGATATAATTCCTTATTATTCCGGAAAAGCCTATGGCGCATACCTTAACGAAATGTACGTTAACGGCGACGGAACCGTCACCATCTTTGATTTTTACGGAATAAAAGATTCCTCCGGCTGCATCGACCGAACAAAAGAAAGCGAAACCATAAATTATCTCGGATAACAAAAAAATCGGAAGACAAAGTCTTCCGATTTTTTGTTTTGGTGGAGACACACGGACTCGAACCGTGGACCTCTTGCGTGTGAAGCAAGCGCTCTAACCAGCTGAGCTATGCCTCCGTTTTTCGCCTGATATTATACCACTTTCCATTTTCTCTGTCCATAACGCCCATAAAAAATTTATAATTCGTTAACCACTTCTAAAAAAATCCATGGTAAAATAAAGCTATAATCCCATAAGAAAGAAGTTTTTATAAGTTATGATTATGCAAAAGTTAAGAGAATTTATGTATGGCAGAAACGGAACAGACATGCTTTCCTTTGCCCTTATCATCGCTGGCTTTGTAACATATACCCTCTATGTTTTCATCCGCTTCCCGCTCATCTATCTTCTCTCTCTTGTTTTTTACGGAATCGCCCTTTTCCGAACCCTTTCAAAAAACATTCCTGCACGCCAAAAAGAAAACCAGAAATTCATGCAGCTTTGGTGGAAGGCTAAATATAAATGGAGCGGATTAAAAGCGGATTTTGAAGAGCAAAAAACTTATAAGCATTTTAAATGCCCAACCTGTGGCCAAAAAATAAGAATCCCCCGCGGAAGAGGAAAAGTTGAAATCCGCTGCCCAAAATGCAGCACAAAATTTATTAAAAAAGTATGATTTTTTACACCTGTCCTTTTTATGGCGGGTGTTTTTTTATTAAAACGGTGGACTACTTTGTTTTAATATGTTAATATATAAAAGGCTATAAAAAGATTCGGAGGGATTTTTTATGTATCTTAAAGATCATCACAAAGTATGGCTTGGAACCGGCGAAGAAAAAGCCGTATATCTCCAGCCTTCCATGGCAAACCGTCATGGACTTATTGCAGGCGCAACCGGAACCGGTAAAACCGTAACATTAAAAGTCCTTGCGGAATCTTTCAGCGATATGGGTGTTCCGGTTTTCCTTTGCGATATCAAAGGCGACCTTACCGGAATGTGCAACGCAGGAAAAGAAACAAAACATATCCGCAGAAGCATCGATAATATGGGTCTCGATTCCATGGGATACGATTATTGCGCATATCCTGCAAGATTTTTTGATGTATATGGAAAAAAGGGACATCCTGTTCGCACAACCACAACCGATATGGGCCCGGAACTTCTTTCAAGACTTCTTGGCCTTAACGATACCCAAAACGGCGTTTTAAGAATTGTTTTCCGTATCGCCGATGATAAACAGCTTCTTCTTTCCGATCTTAAAGACCTTCGTGCAATGGTTCAGTATGTGGGCGATAATGCAAAGGAATATAAGCTCACCTATGGAAACATCTCTCCCCAGACCGTTGGTGCAATCCAGCGTGCTCTTCTTGCTCTCGAAGATGAGGGCGGAAATCTTTTCTTTGGCGAACCGGAACTTGATCTTCACGACTGGGTAGCATGTGACGAAAACGGAAGAGGAATCATGAACATCCTCGAATGTCAGGAACTTTTCCAGCATCCTCTTCTTTACGGAACATTCCTCCTCTGGATGCTTTCCGAAATTTATGAAATGTTCCCGGAAGCCGGCGACCTTGAAAAACCAAAGTTCGCTTTCTTCTTTGACGAAGCTCATCTTCTCTTTAACGATGCGCCAAAAGCCCTTCTCGAACAGATTGAGAGAATCGTTCGTCTTATCCGTTCAAAAGGCGTTTCCGTCTGGTTCATAACCCAGCATCCTTCCGATATCCCGGATTCCGTCCTCGGACAAATCGGTAACCGCGTACAGCACGGTCTTCGTGCATATACCCCCGCAGATCAAAAAGCTCTCCGCGCTGCAGCAAATTCTTTCCGCACCAATCCTAATTTTGATACGGAAGAAACCCTTACCATGCTTGGAACCGGCGAGGCTCTTGTTTCCGTTCTGGATGCAAAAGGTATCCCCACCATTGTTGAAAAAGTTAATATCCTTCCTCCAAAAAGCTCCATGGATGCTGCTACCGAAGGGGATATTGATTTTGCAATAAAACAAAGCCCCCTCTTCGGAAAATACGAAGAGATAGAGGATAAAAAATCTGCCTATGAGGAGCTTACCGAACAGAGAGAAACGGAAGCAAAAGAGGCAGAAAAAGCCAAGGAAAAAGAAGAAAAGGCTAAGGAAAAGGAAAAGAAGGAGAAAGAAAAGGAAAAATCCAAGAAAAAAACTTCCTCCAGCACCAAAAAAGCCACCAGCGCATTTAATAAAACCGTAAACTCCGCCGCAAATACCATCGGCCGCGAAATCGGAAAAAAGGTAGTCCGCGGAATTTTTGATACATTCTTTAAAGGTTAATTTTCATTAAAAAGGAGAAAATAAAATGGATATCATTAAAGAAAAAATCAACGAAGTAATCGAAAAAATCAAAACCGATAAAGACATCGCTGCTAAATTTAAAAAAGACCCTATCTCCACCGTTGAAGAACTTATCGGAATCGATCTTCCCAACGACCAGGTTCAGAAAATCGTTGACGGCATCAAAGCAAAAATCGCTCTCGATAAAATCGACCTCGATAACATTGACCTCAACAAAGCAGCCAATCTTCTCGGCGGTCTTTTTGGAAAAAAATAATTAAAACGAGGTATTTTTACTGTGATAGAAAAAGTATTCTCCTCCGAAGAATTTGAAGCGGAATACACATATAACGGCTCCGATCTTGGAGCAACCTGGACCAAGGAAGAAACATTCTTCCGCCTTTGGTCACCAACCGCAACCAAAGCAACTCTTCGCCTTTATAAAAGCGGAAATACAAAAAACAGCGACCTTACTGAAGAAATAAGCATGATTCCGGATGTTTTTGGAACATGGGTAGCAAAAAAATCCGGCGATCTTAACGGAATTTATTATACCTTTGCCGTAACCATTGACGGAAAAGAATACGAAGCTCCGGATCCTTATGCAAAAGCCGTTGGCGTTAACGGAAAACGCTCCATGGTCATCGATCTTTCAGAAACCGATCCGGATGGCTGGGATGAAGATTGCGGAGTCTTTTTTGATAAAAGAATCACCGATGCTGTTCTTTATGAAATGCATGTCCGCGATATTTCTTCCGATATTTCCTCCGGAATCGAACATAAAGGAAAATTCCTCGGCCTTGCGGAAGAAGGAACAAAAACCCTTTCCGGAATTTCAACCGGCCTTGACCATATAAAGGAACTCGGCGTAACACATATTCATTTTCTTCCAAGCTATGATTACGGCTCCGTTGATGAATCCGCTCCTGACGGAACGCAGTATAACTGGGGCTATGACCCGGAAAACTTTAACGTCCCGGAAGGTTCGTATTCAACCGATGCAGAAAACGGCGCAACCCGAATCCGCGAAATGAAGGAAATGATAAAAACTCTCCATAAAAACGGAATCGGCGCTGTCCTAGACGTTGTTTATAACCATGTTTATCATACGGAAGAATTCTGTTTCAACGCCTTAACCGGCGGATATTTCAGCCGCCGTGATGAAAACGGAAAATGGTCTTCCGGTTCCGGATGCGGAAACGATACCGCTTCTGAAAGAAGCATGGTAAGAAAATATATCGTGGATTCCGTAAAATACTGGGCTGATGAATATCATCTCGATGGCTTCCGTTTTGATCTTTCCGGTCTTTTGGATATTGTTACCATAAACGAAGTAATCGTAGAAGTCCATAAAACCCATCCCAACGTGATAATCTATCTCGAAGGCTGGGATATGCCAACTGCCGTTACAAAACCTGGAATTGAGCTTGCCCATATGTTCAATTCCGAAAAAATGCCCGGTGCTTCCTTCTTCAGCGATACCTTCCGCGATCTTTTAAGAGGCCGCGAAACTGAAGAAAAAGGCTTTTGTGCCGGAGCAAAAGGTAAAAAGCATGCCATTGACCGCTGTTTTATGGGAATGCCCTTCTGGTGCAAAACCCCGGTACAGTGCATAAACTACACCTCCTGCCATGACGGCTATACCCTTTTTGATAAAATCGCTCTTTCCTGTCCGGAACTCGATTTTTCTCAAAGAGTAAGCATCAACAGGCTCACCGCCGCCATAACGATTCTCTCCCAGGGAACTCCTCTTTTCCAGGCGGGAGAAGAAATGCTCCGTTCAAAAAAACATCCGGACGGAACTTTTGAGCATAACAGCTATAACTGCTCCGATTTTGTAAACTCCATAAAATGGAGCGACCTTGATATCCCTGAATACCGCGAAACTTTTGAATATTATAAAGGCCTTATCGCATTCAGAAAGGCCCATGGCGTTCTTCGTATGAGAAGCGCCGAGGACGTATATTCTCATATAACGGTTATGGATATCCCGGACGAAAACCTTGCTGCATACCACCTTTGGGGTAATGTTAACGATGAAGTTTCCGAAGCTGTTTTGGTGATTTTTAACGCTTCTTCCGAAGAAAAAGAGATCTCTCTTCCTGTCGGAAGCTGGAAGCTCTGTATCGACCATAAAACCGCCGGAACAGTTCCTTTTGCTGTAGCGGAAGAAAAATTCACCGTTAAGCCTTTTTCTGCTGCGGTGCTCATAAAATAAAACCGAATAAAAAATTTGAGCACGCCGTTTTTATTGGCGTGCTCATTTTTATTTCACATGTTTTTCAAAAAACTCTTTTGTAAGTCTTTCGTATCTTTCCGGTTCGAGAATATAGCTCATTCCGTGGGAAGCTTCCGCAAAAGTTTCAAGAGTCACCATTTTCGGGTTCGCTTCTTTGATTTTTCTGCTCATATCACAGGGAACAAAGCTGTCTTTTTCTCCGTGAAAAATAAGAATCGGAACTTTTGCATTCAAAACAGCTTTCTCTGCTCCGCCGGAAAGTTTAAGTCTTCCAAAAACCAAAGCCCCAAGCTTTATAATCGGCATTCCCAAAAAATCCGGTATCCCCGTTTTTTTACATTCGCTTCTAATTATCTCCTCTGCGGAAGAAAAAGGGCAATCCGCAATAATACATTTTACGTTTTCAGGAAGTTCCAGTTCCGAAGCTTCAATAACCGTTGCTCCGCCCATGGAAACACCGGAAAGAACGATCGGAGCATCTTTAAAACGTTCGGAAGCATATCTTGCCCATGCAAGGCAGTCGTATTTTTCTTTTATTCCAAAACAAATCGTAGTTCCGCCGCTTTTTCCGTGTGCTCTTTGGTCAACCAAAAGAACGTTTTGACCGAATTTTTTTGCAAGCTTGCTTCCGCCGCAAAAATCCCGGAATGCCGTTCCTTTATATCCGTGGAACTCGATTTGAACCGGTGCTCCGTCTTTAACATGATAATATCTTCCGTAAAGATCAAGTCCGTCATAAGATTTTATCCGGACTTCCTCAAAAGGAATATTCTCCATCTCATCAATAAGCCGAAGAATTATCGGTTTTCCGACGGAATATTCTTCCGTATCCGGAATATTCCAAATACTGTTCTTTCTGTCCGGAGATGAATAAAACACTCTTCTGTATGAAACATATGAAAGTAAAATAATCATCGCAAAAATTATAAACATTTTTCGCCTCAAAAAAACTTTTTTCTTTGATTATACCACCTTAAAAAAATAATTACAGTCCAATTTTAATAATCCGATGGAAAAATTCATAATTTAATGTTATAATATTAAATTGAAAGGCAGGTGAACAGCCAATGGATGATTTAAAAGTTATAACCGCCGCCAATATAATAAACCTTCGTACCCATAAAGGTTTAACCCAGGCGGAACTTGGTGAAATGTTAAGTTATTCCGATAAAAGCGTATCAAAATGGGAACGTGCAGAGGCTGTTCCGGATGCCTACGTTTTAAAACATATGAGCGAAATTTTCGGTGTTTCTGTGGATTATCTTCTTTCTTCCCATGATGAATGGAAACAGCCGGAAAGTTTTAAAAAAGAGGAACGCAACTTTCATAGCAAGATTTTAACCGCCCTTACCCTTTTCGGAATCTGGACAGCCGCTTTTTTATTTTATATTATCGGCTGGATTTTCGGAATGAACTGGTGGCTCGTTTTTATCTATGCCCTGCCTGTTTCTCTCATCACTTTTTTGGTACTCAACTCCGTTTGGGAACAGGGCAAAAACAACCGCCATATCATCTATAGTCTTGTTGCAAGCATCTTTTTAACAATATATCTCACCTTTATAAGCTATAATCCATGGCAGATTTTTCTTTTGCTGCTTCCTGCGGAACTTTTGGTTTTCCTCTCTTTTCGCATCAAAAAACCGCATAAATAAGCCACTCCACTCAGAGTAGAGTCCGTTTTTCCGGACTCTACTTTTTGTTTTTAAAGAGTATAGTCAAATCCCTTGCCTTCTTCCAACCGGTTTGATAAGATAGTTGCATCAAAAAAACAAGCCGAAGGAGAGACAATAAAATGTCCGATTTTATCCTCAGCTGCTGTTCCACAGCAGACCTTTCCAAAGAACATTTTGAAGAAAAAAACATCAGTTATATCTGCTTCCATTATAAACTCAACGGCGTTGATTACTTCGATGACCTCGGCCAGAGCATTCCTTTCGAAGAATTTTATCAGAGAATGGATTCCGGTGAAGACACCCAGACTTCCCAGATCAACGTAACCGAATATCTTGAATATTTCGAAAAATTCCTTTCCGAAGGAAAAGACGTTCTCCATCTTACCCTTTCCAGCGGAATTTCCGGTTCCTATAACTCTGCAATCAACGCTGCAAAAATTGCAAAAGAACGCTTCCCCGAAAGAAAGATTTACGTTGTGGATTCCCTTGCAGCATCTTCCGGCTATGGCCTTCTTATGGATAAACTTGCCGAACTTCGTGACGGCGGAATGGATATAGACGAACTTAAAGATTGGGCAGAAGAAAACAAACTCCGCCTTCATCATTGGTTCTTCTCCTCCGACCTCAAATTCTTCATCAAAGGCGGAAGAGTTTCTAAAACCGCAGGCACCATCGGAACCATTCTTGGAATCTGCCCGCTCCTTAACGTTGACTTTGAAGGTCACCTTATTCCCAGAGCAAAAATCCGCACAAAGAAAAAAGTTATCCGCGAAATCGTAAAACGCATGGAAGAATTTGCAGATGACGGTTACGATTATTCCGGAAAATGCTATATCTCTCAGTCTGCATGCACCGAGGACGCAAAAGAAGTTGCGTCTCTTATCGAAAAGCTTTTCCCCAAACTTGACGGAAAAGTTGTAATAAACTATGTTGGAACCACCATCGGAAGTCATACCGGCCCCGGAACAGTTGCACTTTTCTTCTGGGGAAAAAAGAGGGAGGATTAATCAATGATAAAACTTTTTGCAGATACCGCATCAAACCTTCCGGTTGCGCTTAATAAAAAATATTCCGTCAACATCATTCCCCTCTCTTATACGAGGGACGGCGTTAATGTTCCCTATGATCTTGAGCACGATTTTGACGGAAAAGCCTTTTATGACGCCATGAGAAACGGCGCAGAGATGAAAACCTCCATGGCAAACTCTGAAACTTTCAGAGAACAGTTTGAAGAAGCAGTAAAAAACGGAGACGAAGTAATTTACATCGGTCTTTCCGGCGGAGTAAGCGGAACTGTTCGCGCAGCAGAAATGGCTGCGGAAGAAATCCGCGAGGAATATCCCGATGCAAAAATCGCAGTAATAAACTCTCTCGGTGCCGGTCTTGGAATCGGTATGCAGGTTGTTGAAGCAGCAAAACTTATCGAATCCGGAAAATCTTTTGAAGAAACCGTTGCAATAACCGAAGAACGCAAAAATCATATGTGCCAGTTCTTTACCGTTGATGACCTTTCTTACCTTAAAAAAGGCGGAAGAATTTCCGGAACAACCGCCGCAATCGGAACTCTTCTCAATATCAAACCCCTTCTTCGCGGTGATGAAGAGGGACATATCGTTTCTTGGGGAAAATGCCGCGGAATCAATAAATGCATCCTCGAAATCATCAAAAAATACGACGAGCTTGTTTTTGATAAATCCGCCGACGTTATGATGATTCATGGCGATAATATGGATGCCATTGATTTCCTTACAGAAAAGCTTCGCGAACACGGCTTTACCGGAAACACCACCGTAATGCCTTTTGAACCCGTTTGCGGTTGCCATGTTGGTCCCGGTTCCGTTGCTCTCTTCTTCTGGGGAGAAAGAAAATTATGAAAAGAACCCCGATAGCACAAAGAATTCTTCCAAATTATACCCGCGGCGAAGAAATTGCCAATATGACAACCCATATCGTCGGCGGCGGATTTGGCGTTCTTCTTCTTTTTGCGACTGTTATTGTTTCTGCTTTGCATGATAACGTTTGGGGAATAGTCGGTTCTTTTGTCTATGGTTTTTCCATGATTGCGCTTTATACCGTTTCAAGCGTATATCACGGACTTAAACCCTGCTTTGGAAAAAAAGTTATGCAGGTAATCGACCACTGCACAATTTACCTGCTTATAGTCGGGACCTATACCCCCATTTTGCTTTCTGCAATGCGCCCTGTTTATCCTGCTCTTGCATGGACTGTTCTTGGAGCAGAATGGCTTCTTGCCGGCGTTGCCGCAACTTTTACCGCCATTGACCACAATAAATATAAAAAACTTTCCATGGTTTTTTATATTCTCATGGGCTGGTTTATAGTAATCTGCTTTAAACAGACTGTTGAGGTTCTTACCGTTCCGGGAATGCTTTGGATTCTCTTCGGTGGAATCTCATATACCATCGGCGCCGTTCTTTATGGCGTCGGACATAAAAAACCTGTTTTCCATACGGTTTTCCATGTTTTTGTGGTGATCGGAACTCTTCTCCAATCAATCGGAATACTTTTTTATGTTCTTTAAAGAAAACACCGTGCTCAAGTTTTTGAGCACGGTGTTTTCTGTTGGGGGTATATAGAAAAGAGATGGAATAAATCATAAATATTGTGAAATTTTTATTTGATTATTTATATTATACAACATTTTTTTGCTTTTGTTAATATCCTTTCTTGTCTTTTTTTAATATTTTATTGAAATATTTTAATTTTGTACCCGCGTTCTATTGTTAAAAAATGAACTATCCTCTTTCGTATAAAAAAGAGGCACCCGATTAACCGAGTGCCTCTTATAAGCTTTTTCTTATTTGTATTTTTTAGTATCGTATCTGTCGAACATGGAGAAAATAACAGATTTTCTGTGTTTTTCCGGTTTTCCTTCTTCGATTCTCTTTACCTCTTTAAGATAAAGCCAGTATCCAAAAAGGCTTCCAAGAATTCCAAAGAGAACATATGCTGCGCAAAGTCCCCAGTTTGCTTCAAAGAAAACAAACATAAAGGGAATAAAAATTGCTCCGCAAATGATTCCATAAAAAGGCATGAATCCGTTTTTTGATGAAACAACTCCGCCGACTATTGCACAAAGCATCGGAAAAGCTCCCCATTCAAGAAGAACAACACGGAACATATCCGCCGTAACTTCATCAAACAGAAGAGAAATCAAAATTCCAAATATAAAAAATCCAAGAAGAATTGCCGCCGCTTCTGCAGTGGCTTTTATTTTAAGCTTTTCCATTATACAATGGACATTTTCTTGATAACAACTTTTTTGCAGGGCATATCGTTGGGATAGGTTGCAACAGATGCAACTTCATCAAGAACTTCAAGTCCTTCAACAACATGGCCAAAACCTGCATAGTTGCCGTCAAGGAATTCGCTGTCTTCATGTACGATGAAGAACTGGCAGGAAGCAGAGTTGGGGTCGGAAGTTCTTGCCATGGAGATAACGCCGCGTTTATGGCTGATGGTGTTCTGGCTCCAGCCGTTGGAAGCAAATTCGCCATAGATTTCGGGTTTGCAGCCACCGGTTCCGTTACCGGCAGGGTCGCCGCCCTGAATCATAAAGCCTTTGATGATTCTGTGGAAGGTAAGACCGTCAAAAAAGCCTTTTTCAACAAGTTTAGTGAAGTTTTCTACAGTTTTAGGTGCTGCAATAGGGTCGAGTTCAATGAGCATGGAACCGTAACCTTTGATATCAAGTTTGATCATTTTACATAATCCTCCTATTTTAAACTATGGTAATATAATACTATTTTAATTGCGGAAAGTAAAGAGCAAAATATCCCTCCGGCTATATGCGGAAATCTTTCCCGCTTGATAAATATTCCAAACCGTGCTAAAATAAAGCTGCGGCACAATTCAATAATGCAAGATACGGTGTGTGTTTTATCCATGATAAAAATGCATGCTCTATTTTCGCATACTGTATTTTGTATTCGGAATTGTGTCGCAGCAATCGGAGCCTGTGTTTTTTTGCGCGGCTTTCGCCGCGCATTTTTATTTTCATGGAGGTTTTGGAGTATGAAAAAAATCTTTTTGCTTCTTTTTGTTCTCCTTCTGCTTTTCTGTTCCTGTAGAAATCCGGAACCTGAATACCCGACAGAACGAATGGAAAAAGCAAAAAACTCCGCAGTTTTTTATCTTTCATCTTCATCATATTCCAAAAGCGGACTTGTGGCTCTTTTGGAGGAAAAAGGATATTCTTCCGAAGAATCAAGCTACGCAGCGGAAAATTGCGGTGCAGATTGGTATAAACAGTCCGCAATCTGTGCAAAAGAGCTTCTTGAATTTTCATCTTTTACAAAAGAGGCTCTTATCTTCCAGCTTGAGATAAAGGGCTTCACCCATGAAGAAGCCGTCTATGGCGCAGAACAAAACGGATACTGATATATTAAAAAATGGGCGGAAAATTTCCGCCCATTTTTATTTTTTCCATATATCCGCATCCACATTATAGAAAGAATCTATGAGTATCACGTTGTTTTTGTGTTCCTCTGCAAGTTCGAGATTCTTTTTATTTTCAAGAACAAGTCCGTCTATATCAACATAGCCTTCCATTCTCCATTCGATTGCGTTAGAAAAACGCTGGATATCCCTATAGTTCCTGCGGATATAATCTTCCGTCATAATAAGGCAATATTCCTTTATTGCGGCAAGATATTTTTCACCAAAATCCTTTTTCCAATCAAAGGGAACATAACAGCCCTCAATTATAAGGTTCTGGTTGTTTTCAACCGCCGTTTTGATAATTTCTCTTACTATCGGCCAAAGATATTCAGTAAGTTTATCGTCATCCTCCGGAGTAAGTTCTGTATTACCGCTACGGATAAGTCCCATTTTAAGGTGGTCAATGGACATATAAGGAAAGTGATATTTTTCCAAAAGCTTTTGTGCAAAAACCGTTTTTCCTGTGTGGGATGCGCCAAAAATCAGAATAACCAATCAGCATTCCCCTCTTTCAAAAACGCATTTTCCGCCGATGAAAGTTTTAAGAACCTTTGCTGAAAGAATCTCCTCCGGCTCGATTTCAAGAAGGTTTTTATCCAGAACGATAAAATCCGCTTCCATTCCATCTTTAATTTTTCCGCGAATATCCTCATCGCCGCTTACATATGCGCCCTCTGCGGTATAGGCATAAAGCGCATCATAAACGGATACCGCCTGGTTCGGAAGATAAGGACCCGCTCCTTTACAGTCATTTCTGGTAACGGCGCAGTAAATTCCTCTCATGGGTTTAAAATTCTCAACCGGACAGTCCGTTCCGAAAGCTTCGTGAACCCCAAGTTCAAGATAATCTTTCCATGCATAGGATGTTTCCGCAAGTTCTTTTCCAACTCTGTCATATACGATGTGCATATCGTAATCAATAAAAACCGGCTGTGTAAGCGCGATGATATCAAGCCTTGCAAGCCTTTCAACCTGTTCTTTTGTCGTAATCTGACAATGAACTATTGCGTGCCTCGGGGAATATTCCGGATATGCGTTTTTTGCGTTTTCTATGGCATTAAGACACATTTCCATTGCTCCGGTTCCGATTGCATGGATTGCCGCAGGAGTATTTCTCTTTTGCGCTTCAAGAATATAATAATCCAGTTCGTCCTGGGTATAAATTGCAATACCCTCGGTTTTCGGATCATCTGCATAGGGCATTCCCTGATACGCCGTTCTTGCACCAAGGCTTCCGTCGGATATAACCTTAAGGCAGGAAACTTTAAAGCTTCCCTCGCGCATTTTATAATGCTCATGGCAAAACCAATCGTCAACTTCCTCCTTGGTCTGAGAAAGCGCCTGCTCCGCATAATGAACCAAAAGTCTTCCGTCAATGGAGGCTTTTTTAAGTTCATCAATCATCTCGTATGCTCTGCCCTCCGGAGCATATTTCATATCGTCGGACTGAACAGCGGTTATACCCTGTTCAAAAAGGTCGTTCTGACATTCGAGCATCATTTTTATAAGTATGCTCAAATCCGGATACGGAAGTTTTGATTTAACCTCATCAAAATAGTTTTCTTTAATAACTCCGTTTGGTTTTCCGTTTTCATCCGTTTCACAAAAAGCTCCGAGTTCCTTTGCTTTTTCGGAATCCAGACCCATTATCTCCATAGCCTTGCTGTTGAGCACGCCGATATGATAACAGGCTCTCATTATGAGCACCGGATGCTCAAGGCTGATTTCATCAAGGTCTTTCGCAGTGGGAAAGCGCTTTTCCCCATCGGTAAAATAGTCGTGATTCCATCCTTCGCCAACAAGCCAAAGTCCGCTTTCTCTATCAAAATGCTCAAAAGCGTTTTTCATTCTTTCAACTATATCCATAACGGAGTTCGTTCCCCAAAGGTCAACGGAAAGCTTTGTTTTAACGTAATGCAGATAGTGCATATGGGAATCGTTAAAAGAAGGCATCATAAATTTTCCGCCAAGATCAAGAACCTTTGCTTCCTCGGATGCTGTCTTTTCCGCATCGGAAAGTTTTCCGCAAAAAGCAAATTTTCCGTCTTTAATAACCGCTGCTTCTGCCATGGGATTTTCTCTGTCCATGGTGGCAATAACCGCGTTTTTAATGATATATTCCATAAAAAAGCCTCCTTTTGGGGTAACTTTACAGATAAAGTATATCATCACACCCGTTCTTCTTCAAGATGCTCCTAATTTTTTTATAAATATTAAAAGATTTTATGTTATTTTAAGAAAAGATGTGATAAAATAGTATCTAATGTATTATTAAGAAAGGATGGCCTTCCGTGAAGCTTCTAAAATCCGTTTTCATTATCCTCGCTTTTGTGCTTCTTTTTTCTTCATGCAGCAAAGAACCGTCGGAAGAAATCCCCATGGCGGATTTTAACGGAAATCCGGATGAATACGTCTTTATGCACGAATCCGAACGGGATTTAAAGATGGAAAAAATCGTAATCGAAGCGGCAAACACCTTCCTTTCAAAACATCCGAGAATATCAAACACCGATACAAAAATCACGACCGATCTTCTTGCTGAAGAACATTATTTTTCAACGGAATTCTACGATGAATCCCTCCGCCTTGATTTTATAAATCAGATAAACCTTCTTATTCCAAAAATCCCGGAACTTCGCGATGAAGAGGTTTGCTTTGAACTCCAGCGCGCTGTTGCAACTCTTAAAGACGGCCATTCTATCATCTTTATGTATAATACCGGCTTCTATCCAATCTATCTTGAAGCTTTTTATACCGAAAACGGCGCAGAGTTTTATGCAGTTTCTCTTCCGATAGAACACGAGGATGCGGTTTATTCAAAGCTTATCTCAATAAACTCCGTTCCGATTGAAGAAATAATCGAAAAAGGTTCTCCGTATATCTCTGCAGAGAATATCTATACCGTATATTCCCAGCTCGAAAGCGAACTTTGCAGTCCCCTTTTCCTCGCCAATATCGGAGTTATAGGTTGGGAAGATACAACCGCAGATTATACCTTCGTTAACGAATATGGAGAAGAATTTATCCTTAATCTTTCTTCCGATAATTATTCCAATACCGTCTGGACAGAAACCCATACCGGATATAAAAATCTTCTTATGTATAAATACAGCTTTAACTTCTGGTATGAGTTCATCGACGACGAAACCCTTTATATAAAAATGAACGCATTCGATTCCAGCGACTATTCAAGCCTTTTAAAAATCACAACGGAGCTTGAAAAAGCGGTAACGCCGGAATCCCCCATAAACAAAACCATCATTGATTTCCGCAACAATCCCGGCGGTTCAAAAGTTCATGGATACAATGAATTTATCGAAATGATAAACGGCGATGAATTCGGTTCTCTCTATGCGATAATCAATGATAACACCTTCTCCATGGGCGTTGTTATGACCTCGATTCTTAAAGAGCGCATCGAGAGAATAAACCTTGTTGGAACCCCTGCCGGCGAACCTCCTCTCGTTTTCGGAGTAGTCGGAAATCCCTGTACTTTCTCTTATTCCGATTTCTATTTCCAGATTGGCGAATACGCCATAACCGCTCTTCCCGGGTATGAATACGATGCCCTTATGCCGGATATCCGTGTTGACTGGAACATCGAAGATTATAAAAACGGCATTGATACCGTTCTCGAAGCGGTTCTTGCCTTGGACTAAATATTTTTACAAAGGATTTTATAAATGGATTGGCTTATTGATTTTTTAACTAACAAATTTTTTCTTACTGCTGTGGCTTCCTGGACTCTTGCACAGGTGATTAAGGTTATCATCTATGCGATAATCAACAAAACCTGGGATTGGTCCCGTCTTTTCGGTGATGGCGGTATGCCAAGCGGACATTCCGCAACCGTTTCTTCCCTTGCAACCATATCTGCATTAAGCTATGGCTTCGGCTCTTTCGAATTTGCCGTAACCGGCGTTCTTGCCGTAATCGTTTGCCATGACGCAATGGGTGTTCGCCTTGAAGCCGGCAAGCATGCAAAACTCCTTAATATCCTTGTTGAATCCTTTGAAAAATTCTCTAAAAACGAACTCCCGGAAGTTGTGCTCAAAGAATTCGTCGGACATACTCCGTTACAGGTTATAACCGGTATAATCCTTGGTATTCTCTGCGCTGTGGGAATGCATTTCCTCGTTTTTGCATAATTAAAAATCAAGCCGTGCTCATTTTGAGCACGGCTTTTTTCTTTTATATAAGTATTCCGTTGCAATGGTCAATTTCGTGCTGAATTATTTCCGCCGTCCATCCAAAAAAGCTTTTTTCCTGCTTTTTCATCTCCAAATCCTGATATGAAACGGTTATAAACTGAAAACGCTTTGTCTTTCTTATTCCGGCAAGAGAAAGGCATCCCTCTTCTGTCTCATATTCTCCGGATTTTTTGATAATTTCCGGATTCAGCATCAACATATATGTTCCGTCGTTATCAAAAGCGATAATTCGCTTTTTAATGCCAATCATATTTGCCGCCATTCCGACACATCCGGCTTTATTGGCAATAAGAGTATCCAAAAGGTCTTTTGCTGCGGCAATATCCGTTTTTGCCGCCGGTTCGGATTTTTGTGCAAGAAACATCGGGTCATGCACTATCGGTTTAATCATAAAATCACCTCACGAAAACTATACACAACATAATTTTTACATATTTTTCTGTTTTGGCAATAAATAATTGACAACCAAAATATTTGGGGTAAGATATATTTATATTATCTGTCTGTATAGGAGAAAAAATGAAAGAACTTTTGGAACTTTTCCTCTCTTTTGCAAGAGTCGGCGTACTGACTTTTGGCGGAGGATATGCAATGCTCCCGATGCTTCAGCGCGAAACCGTCGAAAAGCATCATTGGGCAACCGAGGAAGAATTAATGGATTACTACGCCGTCGGACAGTGTGTTCCCGGCGTTATTGCGGTAAACTCCGCAACTTTTATAGGCAACAAGGTAAAAGGCATTGCCGGAGCGATAGCAGCCTCTCTTGGGGTGGTGTTTCCTTCCCTGATAATCATAATCGCTATTGCCGCATTTATCCAGAGCTTTTCCGAACTTGAAATAGTTCAAAACGCCTTTGCAGGAATCCGCGTTGCGGTCTGCGTTTTAATTTTTTCCGCAGTTATAAAGCTCTATAAAAAGGCAATCGTCGATAAATTCACTTTTATCCTCTTCCTTGCTGTTCTGGCTTTTTCCGTTTTTACGGATATAAGCCCCATTATCTTCGTTATTCTTTCCGCTCTTCTTGGAATCCTTATAAAATGCATCAAGGAGGGCAAAAAGGAATGATTTATCTTAAGCTCTTCTGGGAATTTTTAAAAGTCGGACTTTTTACCGTTGGAGGCGGTCTTGCTTCGCTTCCTTTTCTTTATGATATATCCGATAAAACCGGCTGGTACAGCCATGCACAGCTTGCGGATATGATTGCAATTTCCGAATCCACTCCCGGCCCTATCGGAATAAATATGGCAACCTATGTGGGCTTTACAACAGCCGGTGTTCTCGGTTCTGTTGTTGCAACCCTCGGTTTTATCATTCCCTCAATTATAATCGCAACCATCGTTTCCCATTTCCTTAAAAAATTCAGCGAAAACAAGTTCGTAAAAGGCGCTTTTTATGGTCTTCGTGCCGTTTCTGTTGCGCTTATTTGCTCCGCACTTGTTTCCGTAATAAAAATTTCCCTTATCAACATTCCCCTTTTTAATGAAACCGGCTCTTTCATCGACCTTATAAGCATCCCCGGAATCATCCTCGCAGTCATCTGCTGGTTTGTGCTTAAAAAGTGGAAACCCCACCCAATCGTTATTCTTGGCGGCTCCGCAGTTTTCGGAATCCTTCTCGGATTCTTCGGACTGATGTGATAAAAAAATTGCTCCGTGCTCAAATGAGCACGGAGCTTTGTTTTTTAATATTTGATTCCGGGTTTAGCAGGATCGTTCGGGTCATCCCATTCGTTAAGACCTCTCCACTGCATATCCATAGCTTCCTGCCATGTAAGCTTTCTTGGGTCTTCAGCAAGATAATCAATAAGCTCCTGAAGTCCCTCTCCGGTTACGTTACTGATTTCGAAAACCCTTTCACATCCGGAGTTCACCATCCAGTTTCTTACCATGGGAACATTCGCAAAAGGCGAATCTATCTTTGTGATAATTCCGATGAGGGGTCTGTTGGTAAAACACTGACAGTCTGCCTCAAAAACCGGAAAAGGCTCATCCGCCGCCATCAAAAGGGCAAGAACGTCTGCCTCAAAAGAAAAACAGGCAAGGCCAAGACCACATCTCTTTGTTTCCGCATACTCACCGGGAGAGTCTATAACCCATTCTTCGGTGTTGGTATATTGGGTTTTGTGGTAATGGAGTTCCTCGCCTTTTAAAACCTGGGTCAGGGAGGTTTTTCCTGCCTCGGTTCGACCCATAAGAAATAATTTTTTCATTTTTCCTCTTTATACCTCTGTAACTTCACAGACGGTAAATTTAAGTTTATATTCAAAAAATTCAACAACACCCTCAAGGGCGCTTCGAACATTGGAATGGTCTCCAAGGATTACAACGGAACCGCTGAATCTGTCCAGCGTTCCGATTTCTACGTTGCCGCTTTTCATGGCAACGTCTGCAACGATGATTGCAGCCTCCTCCGGCGTAACATGAACAAGTCCGATGGATTCGCCGGTATGGTCTTCACCAAAATGCGTTCCGATATGCAGCGCAAGGTTCTGATAGATCCTTGTTTCGGAAGAACCGATAAGCTGTGCAAGAGAAATTTCTTTTCCCTTAACCTTAACACGGACAACGCGGAGTTCGTCCATCTTAAGTTCCTCATACTTTTTACGGAAAACCTTTTCAAGGAATTCCTCTCTGGTCATGCGCACACTCATAGCGGCACTTCCTTATCTCTTGGTAACTTCGCAGACAACGTATTTCATAACGTCGCGGAAATACTGACAAACCTCATTAAGAGCTGCGGTAACGTCCGCAATGTCTCCGGTAACGATCATGGTACCGGTAAAACGGTCCGCAAATCCAAGATATACGTTGCCGCTTTTAACAGCAATATCGGAAGCGATAACAGCGGATTCCGGCGGGGTCATATTCATAATGCCGATGGCGGTGGAACCATAGTCTATGGACGGGTTAAGACCCAGTTTCTGATATATAATAGGCGCAGGACCGCCGATTACGTGTGCAAAAGTAATCTCTTTGCCCGCAACGGTTTCCTGAACTATTCGAATCTGTTCATGGGTGTCGTTCATAAATCGTTCCTCCTGATTTTTGTCTTAATAAAACCAAAAACCAATTTCCAAAAATAAAGCAAAACATAGCTCTGCTTATACAAACATATAGTACCACAAAACCTAAAAAAAATCAACGACTGTTTTGCTATAATCAGCTTTTATTTGATAACAAAAAAGCGCACAGAAATGAACTGCTCCAGTTTGTGCGGACAGCACAAAAAAGCACATTATGGCAGAGAAATAAATAATTTAAGCAACGAACTGACTTCTCATTTCAAGGGGAGTCAGTTTTGTTTTAAGTTGAATACGCTGATAGTTGTAGAAATA
>JAFYOZ010000158.1 GCA_017547705.1 Oscillospiraceae bacterium | reverse complement strand
GTTGACGCAAGCTTTATTCTCAACCAGCTTGAATTCCTTCATAAAGGCGGAAGATGCAGCGGCGTTGCAGCCCTTGGCGCAAACCTTCTTAAACTCAAACCCTGCATCGAAGTTCATGAAGGCAAAATGAAAGTCGGCAAAAAATACCGCGGTGCATACGAAAAATGCGCTCTTGATTATATCCATGACAGACTTGACGGAAACGATAATATTGAAAGCAATATCATCTTCCTCACCTGGGCCGGTGTTGACGCACATCTTCTCAAAGAAATCGAAAAAGAAATCAAAAAATGCCATAAGTTCCATACCGTTATCGTGAATGAAGCCGGAAGCACCATTACCGGACATTGCGGCCCCGGAACTTTCGGAATTCTTTATTTCCGCAAGGAGAATATTTAAAACAAAAGAAGGGTTAAGATGAAAAGTTTAACCAACCTTTACCGAATCGGAAGAGGTCCTTCCAGTTCCCATACCATCGGACCGGAAAGAGCAGCACTTTATTTTAAAGGCAAAAATCCGGATGCGGACGGTTTTTCCGTAACGCTTTACGGTTCCCTTTCAAAAACCGGCAAAGGCCATATGACCGATGCTGTTTTGCGCCAGACTCTTGCTCCTGTTCCTTCCGAAATCATCTTCGATTTTGAAACAGACGAAAGCAGTTTTTATCATCCTAACGCAATGGATATGTATGCTTTCAAAAACGGGGTTGAAATCGATAAAATCCGCGTTTATTCCATCGGCGGCGGCGAAATTGCCGTTGAAGGAACGGATTATGTTGCTCCTCCGGAAGTTTATTACGAAGAAAGCTTCGACGATATTGCCGATTATTGCCGCGAACACGAGCTCCGTATCTGGGAATACGTTGAACGTATGGAAGGTCCGCATATCTGGGATTATCTTGAAGAAGTATGGAGCCAGATGAAGCGCACCATTAAAGAAGGTCTTAAATCCGAAGGCGTTCTTGCCGGCGGTTTGTGCGTCCAGCGCAAAGCGGCTTTTCTTTATAATCAGTACCATATGGACGAAAGCGCGGAAACAAAGGAAAACAGAATCGTCTGTTCCTATGCTTTTGCTGTCGGCGAACAGAACGCCAGCAACGGAACGGTTGTAACCGCTCCGACCTGCGGCGCCGCCGGAGTTATGCCTGCGGTTCTTTATTATTGGCAGAAAAAACGCAAGGTTTCCGATACCGATATCCTTCATGCACTTGCAACCGGCGGAATAATCGGAAATCTTATCAAAACAAACGCTTCAATTTCCGGTGCGGAATGCGGATGTCAGGCGGAAATCGGAACAGCCTGCTGCATGGCTTCTGCCGCTCTTGCAGAGATCTGCGGAATGAGCCTTGATCAGATCGAATATGCTGCCGAAGTTTCCATGGAACATATGCTTGGGCTCACATGCGACCCCATCGACGGTCTTGTTCAGATCCCCTGCATCGAGCGAAACGCAGTTGCGGCAATGCGTTCCATAAACGCAATTTCCCTTGCAAACTTCCTTACCCACACAAGGAAAATTTCCTTCGACACGGTTGTAAAAACCATGTACGAAACCGGAAGGGATATCAAAAGCCATTACCGCGAAACTTCCGAAGGCGGCTTGGCAAAGCATTATTGCTGCGATTGATTACATAACAAAAACAAAAAGCGATGTGCCAAAAGGCACATCGCTTTTTTTATTTATCTGTATTCATCATTTTCCGAAGTTTAAGCTCATTTGCTTCTTCATCCATAAAAGAGATTCCGAGGAGCATTCCGCTTTCATCGAAAACCGCAATATTTCCTTCAATGCCGCTCCAGCCTCTTTTTTGGAGATCCAGCGGCACTCCGCTTCGGTAAAGTCTTTTATCGAAATCCGAAAGAACAAGCCTTGGAAGGTCGGAATAAAGCCTCTCGATCGGCATAAGATGTTCCTCAAATGTTCCGTTTTGCATCATCTCTTCGATTTCAGCAATAGTATAGCATTCGGAAATATC
>JAFYOZ010000025.1 GCA_017547705.1 Oscillospiraceae bacterium | reverse complement strand
TACAGAACTTAATATTTCCAAAACTGAAGATGTAAGTAGAAGCGGCATAATAGAAGCTGTTTTTGAAGGGTGTAAAGAAGCAAAAAATCCGGAGTTAAAATGGTTTGCTAATGATGACACAATAAAAAGACTTATTGAGATGCGCGTTAATGATATAAATCAAATAAAATCGGAAACACTTATTCTTGAAGGATCAATTTCAGCAACAATGTCGCAGAAAACAGCATGTGCAATAGACGGAGCAATCGGAAAAATGGGTGCTGGTGGAAAAGCTAATATGGAAGGTCGAGCAACAAAAGAAAATCACAGCAAACTTATATTTAAAATCGAATTTTAAAAGGAGATGCTCTTTAATGCAAAAACTTCTCTATATCGATTCCTGCATCAGAGGCGAACTTTCAAGAACAAGACGTATTGCAACTCCGATTATCGAAAAGCTTAAAGACCGCTATGATGTGGAAACAATCGTTATAAACGACCTTGAACTGAATCCCGTTCAGTATGATGAGAACAGAAGAAGAGCCGCCGGAACCGTTTCCGAAGAAGCTCTCTGCTGGGCAAGCAAAATCAAAAACGCCGATAGAATCGTTATTGCTGCTCCTTTTTGGGATATGTCCATTCCGGCGGCGCTTAAAACTTTCTTTGAGCTTTGCTCTCTTTTCCATGTAACCTTCGATAGCGACGATAAAACCTGCTATGGCCTTTGTAAAGCAGAAAAAACGCTGTTTATCACAACAAGAGGCATGGAAATAAAAACCGGCGAACCTCTTGAACAGGCAACTCCTTATCTTAAGGCTCTTTTCTGGCTTTGGGGAATAAAAGGTCTCGAAGTTATTGCAAGAGAAAATTTTGACTATATCTCTGCGGAAAAAATCGAAGAAGAAATTTCTTCCGCAATAAAAGAAGGACTTGAACTTGCAGAAAATTTCTAAACCCATTGCGGTATTTTCGTATGTTTTTGCCGCGGTTTTGATTATAATCTATTTTTCCGCGGAAATAATTCCAAGGCTCTATCTTTCTACCGGAGGAAGACTCTTTCTCCTTTGCGGATGCTGTGTTTTTCTCTGGGTCGGCGGATTTTTGCTGTCAAAAAATATTGGAAACAACGTTCCCATGAAGATAAATCTTCGGATTTATCTTGGGCTTTTTCTGATGCTTTTTATAACGCTTACTCTGTTCGATCCGCTTTGGGGAAGAAACGGTGGATTTGTTCTTTGGAACAGGGAACTTTTTGATGCCTATATCAAAAATTCACTTAACCTTGTTCCGTTCAGAACTATCGGAGAATACTTCGGTAAAGGCGATTTTCGCCAGTTTATTATAAACATCGCCGGAAATATCGTCTGCCTTATGCCTCTTGGAATTTTGCTTCCGCTTAATTTTGAAAAGCAGAGAAAAACGGGAGCTTTTCTCCTTACATGCGGAATTATCGTTTTGACTATTGAACTTTTGCAGTTTTTGACTCTTGCCGGAAGCTGTGATATCGACGACCTTATTCTTAATGTCGCCGGAGCCTATGCGGTATTTCTGATTGCAAAGAATCAAAAAATCGAAAGATTTTTAAAATATATTTTCCTTCTGGAAGGTGAAAAAATATGAAAATTCTTCTAACCGGCGGTGCCGGATACATAGGTTCACATACGGCGGTGGAACTGGATAAAGCCGGATACGAGGTTGTTATTGCGGATAATTTTTCTAACAGCAGTCCGCTTGTAATCGACAGACTCGAAACCATAACCGGAAAACGTTTTCCTCTTTATGCAATCGACGTTGCGGATAAATCCGCACTTAAAAAAGTTTTTGATGAAAATAAAATCGATGCGGTTATCCATTTTGCCGGATATAAAGCTG
>JAFYOZ010000157.1 GCA_017547705.1 Oscillospiraceae bacterium | reverse complement strand
GCGTTGTAAGCGACCCTTTGAAGGTCCATATCAAGGGTTGAAACAACCGTTGCTCCGGGAACAGCTTCTTCGATTATCTCCTCGCTTATAATTTCCCCTTCGGCGTCGTAAGTTACTTTAAGTTTTCCGTCCTTGCCTTTAAGGGTGCTTTCAAAAGCAAGTTCAAGTCCGCTTTTTCCGATTATATCGTTCATTCCGTAAACGGATTTATCAAGATGTGCGTATTCTTCTTCATAAATAATACCGGTTATTCCGATTATATGGGGCGCAACGTCTCCGTTGGGATATTCGCGTTCATAGTTTTCGGTGATTTCGATTCCCTGGAAATAATAATTGTGCTCGCTTACGATGTTGATAGTAACGGCGGAAACGTCTTTTGCAAAGGTATATGGAGTTGTATAGTTATAACCGACCCTGTCCATTTCATATCGCACGCCGGCAACTTTTCGGAAATCCTCGTCGTTCATTTCCTCAAGACCGTATTTTTCCTTAAGGCGGAAAACAACGTCTTCTGCGGAAGCAAAATCCGCAAGGTCAAGATGTTTGCGAAGACGGTTTCTTGCGTTTTCCGTGCCGGTATATTCAAAAGGCGCTTCTTTTGAGATAGGAAGATTGTCGATCCAGCTTTCTCCGTTTTCTTCAAGAATCGCAATAAGTTCAAGAATAACGGAGTTTTCGGTGTTTTTAACGATGTTGTTTTTATCGAAAATTATATCGTAACGGACTCGGTTTGTTGCAAGGGAACGTCCGTAACGGTCAACAATATCGCCTCGGGAAGCTTCGATTGTTTTTGTTACCGAATAACCTTCCGTAAGGTATGAACGGTAAGATTCGCCTTCGACTATCTGCATTATCATGAGACGGATCAGAAAAATTCCGATGACAAGCAAAACGAAAACGACAATAATGTTCTGTCGCCAAAGGGCGACGTTTCTTTCTTTTCCTTCGGCCATTCTGTCCGCCTCCTTTCAGTAAAAATCAAAAAATTCTTTTATTCCTTGGTTGTTTCCGGTTCGAATTTCTTATGAAGCCACCGGAAAAGCAAACAGAAGGGAAGAGAAAAAATTGCGGAAAAAACGATCTGCGGACCGATTTCCGTATAGAAAAAAGGTTCGAGATTTTCGTATCCGAAAAGAATGAAGTTAAAACAAAATTCCATAGCGGAACGGAGAAAAACCGCCCCAAGGCAAAGAAGCATGATGTTCATGGTGCTTCTTCGGAAAACATAAATTGTCACAAGCCCCGCAAAAACGCAGAAAACAAGGAACAAAAGCGCGTTGAACCCAAAAACTGTTTCTGTGTTGCTGTCGCAAAAAAGTCCGAAGAAAAAACCAAAAAGCCCACCGGCAAATTCGCCCTCATAAACGGCGAGACAGATACAGGCGGGCAGAACGAGAAGCGGATTTATTCCGTAAAAATCCAAAAGACCGGGTGTGGTCTGGATTATATATGCCGCAAAGATTATTATTGAGTAAACGAAGAATTTTAAAATTTTTCGGCGAAGATATTTTGTCATTCTGTTTCGCCGCCTTCCTCATCGGAAGAAAAACCTTCCGACTGTCCGTTGAAGGATTTTATAATAAGAACGTCGGTTACGTTTTCGATATCCACGGAAGGAACTATAACCGCGGTAAGGGAAAGACCGCTTGAATCAACGGCAATGGATTTGACCGTTCCTACAACAAGGTCTTTCGGGAAAACTCCGCCGATACCGGAAGTTACAATAAGGTTTCCGCTTGCAATACCGGATTCCTTCGGAAGATATTTAAGTTTGCAAAGTCCTTCGGAAGAAAGGCTTATATCGCCGGTTACGATTCCGGAGTCGCGGGTCGAAATATCGTAAACTCCGGCTTCAACGGAAATATCGAGGATGGTTCTGACGTGGGAATAGGTAAGACCCACTTCCCATACGATTCCAACAAGTCCGTCTGCGGTTATAACCGGGTCCGCCGGTTCGACTCCGTCAAGGCTGCCTTTATCGATAGTGAAAGAATAAAAACGGTTTGTGGAATCTCGGCCGATGACCGTTGCAGGTTCGAACTCGTAATCCGGGTTTGTTTCTTTAAGACCGAGGAAAGAACGGAACTGTTCGTTTTCACGTTTATCCTGTTCCGCGCCGATAAGTTTTTCGTTTGCCTGG
>JAFYOZ010000156.1 GCA_017547705.1 Oscillospiraceae bacterium | reverse complement strand
ATCCACCGCCGCGACGCTTTCCGCGGAGAAGAAGCCCTTGCCGCCCGCGTGACGGCGCTTCCCAACGTAAAGCTTCAGCTGAACGCCACTGTGGCGGCGCTGAAGGGCGATTCCGTGCTGACGGGGCTCACCCTCAACACCCCCGACGGACAGACGGATATCGATGTGCAGGGCCTTTTCGTGTGCATCGGCCAGAAGCCCGAAAACGAAGCCTTTGCCGACCTCGTTCAACTGGACGAAGCGGGCTATATCGTGGCCGCGGAAGATTGCCGCACCAGCTGCGAAGGCGTGTTCACCGCAGGCGATTGCCGCACCAAAGCAATCCGCCAGCTGACCACCGCCGCCGCCGACGGCACCGTTGCCGCCCTCGCCGCCTGCACCTACATCGCCGAGCGCGGCTGATGTTCCACAGGGAACGGGGAAAATTAAGCAAATGAAAAGACCACCCGACGGGTGGTCTTTTTTTGTTATCAAGAAATCGCCTGCGAACCGATGTTATAATCTGTCCATGTTCCCATCTGCGGCCAGACGCAGATGCAATCAAAGAACATATACGCTCCAAGTGGGCTACGCCATTTTGTTGCATTGAATTCAATCGTCCTTAAACCAAAATAGGCGTCCGGTTCTTCTTTTTGTTTTTGAGTTATGCTCAAAAGAACGCCGTTATCCCACTGATAAAGGTCATTTGAACCTCCTGCAGCGGTCAAATATCCATTTTCTATAAGTTCCTCATATGTAAGATTAAGCGCCGTTACATCATGTTTGTTTCCGAATATCCAGGCTATTGCCGCTTTCTCGGATTCAGTAAACTCTCCAGGAGCCTCTGAGAGGTCGATGCTGACGTATTCCGCGTCGGCGTTTAATCCGCTGTCAACTTCCCAAAGATCGTCCAAAACCTTTAAATAGAGCCCACAGAGGTCGAATAAGGTTCCTCCAACCTGGTTCTTTGTTCCGATGCTGAAAACATGAATTTCATAAACCTCATCAAAGCTTGCCGGATAGGTTTCAAGTATCTCTCCGCTATGGTAAATATGCGCTGTCATACCGTCCATAATTGCGGAAGAATCTGCCTGCTCTCCATCAAGAAAAACCGGAATATCATTAACAGAAAGAGTGATAACTCCCTCCGAATCGCTTGCAAGAACAAGATTTCCGTCCTCTGCTCCATCAACGATTTTCATAAAACTTACGGATTTTATTTCTTTTCCGCCAATGGTAAATTCCGCAGAATATTCTTTCGTATCATAGTCCCCGGTACCGCGGAAATCCATAACGCTTTTTGTTATTCTGTATTCTCCCGGTTCAAGCTCTCCATAAAGCCATTCCCAGTTTACATTCATTTTAAGTTCTCCGTCTTTTGGAATCATATATGCTTCTGCGGTAAAAATCGCGTCATCAACAAGAAAAGCCATGCTCTCGTCCTGATATTCAAGGCTATATGCGCTTCCAACCATAAGTTCTCCCGTTGGATTGCCTCCGGACTGGGTAAAAACAACGGTTGCTCCCGTTGGAGTAATGTTTATGATAGAAAAAGTTATTCCCCAATCGTCCTGCGGGTCTATTCTGAAACCGTATATGCAGGTTCCGTTTTTATATATAACCTCAAGTTCATAGATATATATGTTTCCTTCGGCCGGAATTTCAAAAACGCCGTTATCACAGGATACTTTCTCTGCTTTTGGAGCAGGGGTTGCAGTTCCCGCTTCATACGGAGCATATTCTTTTCCCATATCGTAGCAGGTAAGTTCATAAGAAATCATATTCTTATCAAAAATAAGCTTCGCGGTCTTTTTATCTCCGGCGGAAAAAGAAGCGATATTTTTCATTTCTTTAGGATGTTCTGAAATCCCGTCCCAGCATGTTTCTGTTCCGTCACTGTTTTCATAGGACCATGAACAGCTTCCCTGGGTCGCCGTTAAAGAAATATCTCCATAGCGAACCGTAACATCCGGCGGAGAATGAACTCCTTTTACAAATTCTTCGTACCCTTCCGTTGCAGAACAAGAACAAAGCAGTAATATAACAAGCAGAACCGATAAAATCTTTTTCATATATTTCGCCTCCTTTTGTCTTCAAATATATAGTGGCGAATTTTTCCTTTTTTGTTGCATCGGCATAAACTTTTTTATAAAACAAAAAAACCTTGGAACAAAGTTCCAAGGTTTAGGTGGCGGAGATGAAGAGATTCGAACTCTTGAGAGGCTTTTGACCCCTACGCGATTTCCAGTCGCGCGCCCTCGACCAACTAGGCGACATCTCCAGGCTGCTCAATTAAGCTTGCTGTTTATCACAGCGCTTGATTATTATACTAAAAACAAAAACAAAAATCAAGTCTTTTTTTAGAATTTTTTTAATTTTTTTAAAAGATATTTGATTTTTCCCTTTGTTTTGTGATATCATTAGTTATCATAACGATAATTTATAAGGAGGCAACGCAAAAATGACAGAAATTCTTGCTCCCGTTGGCGGAAAAGAACAACTTATAGCCGCAGTACGTTCCGGCGCAGACGCGGTATATCTTGGCGCAAAAAATTTTAACGCCAGAAGAAACGCCTCCAACTTTGATGATTTTGAACTTTCCGAAGTTGTAAAATACTGCCACGCAAGAAATGTTAAGGTTCATGTAACCCTTAATACCCTTGTTATGGATTCCGAACTCACCGAACTTTGCGAGGAGATTAAAAATATCGCTTCCGCCGGAGTCGATGCTGTAATCGTACAGGATCTTGCTGTTGCAAAACTTGTTAAGCAAATTTGTCCCGAACTCGAAATGCATGCCTCCACCCAGATGACAATACATAATCTTTCCGGGGCAATCATGGCAAAGGAGCTAGGTTTTTCCCGTGCGGTATTATCAAGAGAGCTTTCCCTTGAGGAAATAAAATACATCGCAAAAAACGTTGATATCGAACTCGAAGCTTTTGTTCACGGCGCACTTTGTATGTGCATGTCCGGATGCTGTTATCTTTCCTCCGTTCTTGGCGGAAGAAGCGGCAATCGCGGACTCTGTGCACAGCCATGCCGCCTTGATTTTCGCTTTGGAGAAAAAGACCACGCTCTTTCTCTCAAAGATATGTCCCATGTCGAACACATCAGAGAGCTTTCTGAAGCCGGCGTATGCTCTTTTAAGATTGAAGGAAGAATGAAGCGCCCGGAATATGTTGCCGCCGCTGTAACGGCTTGCAGAGCCGCTCTTTCCGGAGAAAAACCCGATATCGAATCCCTTAAGGCTGTTTTTTCAAGACAGGGATTTACAGACGGATATTTTACCGGAAAGCGAACTCCCGATATGTTCGGATTCAGAAGTCACGAAGATGTTACCGCCGCAGATAAGGTTCTAAAAAACCTTGCTCTGCTTTATAAAGATGAACCGAAAAAAGTTCCGATTAAGATGAGCCTTTCCATTTCCGAAAGCGAAAGCTCCGTTCTGACTGTTTCCGATGGAGAAAACGAGGTTTCCGTCTTGGGTGGAATCTGCGAAAAAGCGCAGAAAGCGCCAACGGATAAAGCTCTTGCAGAGCGATATCTTTCTAAAACCGGAGGAACTCCTTTCTATCTTGATTCTCTTGATTTTTCTGCAAACGGCGAACCGATAATCGCCGCCGGAGAACTTAACGAAATGAGGAGAAACGCCCTTTCCCAGCTTTCCGAACTCCGCGAGATTATCCCTTTCCGCTCAATTTATGATGCAGAAATCCCGAATACCGAAAAGCGTCTTTCCGGAGATGTTGCTATCAGAATAAGAGCAGAAAAATTTGAACAGCTTTGCTTTAAAAATTCCGCAGAATTCGTTATTCTTCCTCTCGGAGAAATCGAAAAGCATCCGGAATCTATTGAGATTTTTGGCGATAGACTTTTTGCAGAACTTCCGGCTCTTATTTTCCCTTTGGATGAAGAAAAAATCAAAAAGAGCCTTTCTTTCCTTAAAGAAAAAGGACTTTGCCACGCCATATGCGAAAACATCGGCGCAGCTTATATTGCAAAAAAAACCGGTTTAACCGTTCACGGCGGTCATGGACTTAATATTCTTAACAGCATTTCTATCGAAGAATATGAGCGTCTTGGAATTTCTGATGCAACTCTTTCCTTCGAGCTTTCCGCATCAAAAATGCGCTATATCGGTGGAAAAATCCGCCGGGGAATTCTTGGATACGGCTATCTTCCTCTTATGAGGATGCGCGCCTGCCCAATCAAAAAAGCCTCCGGTTGTAAAAACTGCCCCGGAAAAGGAAAAATCAAAGACCGCATGGGCAAAGAATTTACCTATTCCTGCTTCGAGAAAAAATTCGGCACCCTTTTAAACAGCGTTCCGCTTTATGTTGCAGATAAGGATTTTTCCGGCATTGATTTTATGACCCTCTGGTTCACCGAAGAACCCCCTGCTCAATGCGAAAAAATCTATAATATGTTCAAAGAAAAATCCCCTGCGGATTTTGATAAAACAAACGGACTTTATTTCCGGGAACTGCTTTAAAGGAGAAATATTATGGCATATCTTTTTGTTATCAGCATTTTCTATATCTGTTGCGGAATATTCGGATTATTCGGAAAGATGAATATTCAAAAGAAATACAGAGGTTATGACTGGACAAAAAAATATATAAAAGAAATTGCGGTTTGCGATATAATTTTAGGTGCTGTGTGGCTGATTCTTTGTTATGTTTTAAAACAATATGATTTTGGTCTTGGAATGGCATGCCTCTTGATTATTTTATCCGCGCTTCCTTCGCTTTTATGTTCAATTTTTACTGAAATAAAATACAATAAACTTCTCAAGAAAGATTAAAAAGAATCCCTTTTGCCAAAAGGCAAAAGGGATTCTTTATTTCTTCCTGAAAATATCCAGGGTATGGTTTGAATATCCGATCATATCTTCTCTTTCGCAGGTTGCAAGATGATATTTTATAAAAAGCTCGTAGGTTTTTTCGTCCATCTCGTCAATTTTCTGTCGGATATGGTTGGCATAACCGTCCGACGCAAGAAAATGCAGTCTTTCCACGTCAAATCCGGTCATAAGCTCATCGATATTTTCTTTTCTGTATAGTTCAAAAATATCCCAGGGGTCTGAAAATGTATCGAACGTTTCTGTATTCAGCTTACATTTTTCAATAAGCTCATGTATCTTTCCGCGTCCGAACCCATACATAAGAACCGCCGCATCTCCCATGCAGTAAGCCGCAAAAACAATTCCGCCTTTTTTGGTAACTCTTAGGGCTTCCGAAAGAGCAGCTTTCTGTTCCTCTTTCGTAAAAAGGT
>JAFYOZ010000024.1 GCA_017547705.1 Oscillospiraceae bacterium | reverse complement strand
ATGGAAACCCTTATGAACAAAAAATCCGGCTTCCTCGGAATTTCCGGTCTTTCTTCTGACTGCCGCGACCTCGAAATGGCAGCAAAAGACGGCAACCACAGAGCACAGCTTGCTCTTGATATGTTCGCATATCAGATCAAGAAAATCGCTGGCGGCTATGCAGCAGCAATGGGCGGCGTAGATGCAATCATCTTCACCGGCGGTATCGGCGAAAACTCCGACGTACAGCGTGGCGCAATCTGCTCCGATATGGAATACCTCGGTCTCTCCATCGGCGAAGAACTCAACCACAACGCAAGCCGCAAAGAAGCTAAATTCTCCACCGGCGACAGCAAAGTTGAAGCATGGGTAATTCCTACCAACGAAGAACTCATGATCGCACAGGATACTGTTGAAATCGTTTTCGGAAAATAATTTTTCGATAATAAAAAGGCACCGCAAATGCGGTGCCTTTTTTTGTTTTATTTTATTCTTCGGTTCTTTTTCTGAGGAGGTCGCCTTTTTTAAGTTCGATCGGGCAAGGAAGGCGAAGAATCTGTTTTATAAGTCTTGCGTCTTCTCTCTGGTTCCCCTCTTCGTCATAAATTTCCGTAACGGTGAATTTCATACCGGTGCTGCTTGGAGAAATAACCTCAAGCTCGTCGCCGGGATGGAAGTTGTTGCGCTGTTCAATAGTGACCATTCCGTCGGAATAATCAAGAACTTTTCCGATAAAAACGCATTTCTGGATATATGCACCGGAATTTCCGTGGCTCATTTTCATTTCTCCGAAATAGAATGCGCTGGAATAGGGACGATGACTGATGCTGTCCAGTTCCCTCTCGATAACGTCCATCGGAACGTCACCGTCAATGGCATGGCGGTATGCGTTTACTGCGGTTGCAACATAAAAAGGAGTTTTCATGCGGCCCTCGATTTTATAGGAGCAGATTCCCGCTGCCTCGAGCTGATCAAGGAAACCTACCGCACACATATCATGGGAACTTAAAATGGCGCTTCCCTTTTCGTCCTCAACAACCTGGAAAAATTCGTTGGGGCGTTTCTGTTCAACAAGGTGATAACTCCAGCGGCACGGCTGTGCACAGCCTCCGCGGTTTCCGCTTCTGTTAACAAGATAGGAGGAAATCATGCATCTTCCGGAATATGACATACACATGGCTCCGTGGACGAAAGCTTCTATCTCCATTTCTTCCGGAATGCGTTTTCTGAATTCGATGATTTCATCAAGGCTCATTTCTCTTCCGAGCACGACCCTTTTTGCGCCCATTTTCCAATATACGTTTGCGCTGCTGAAGTTCTGGCAGTTTGCCTGGGTGGAAACATGGATTTCAAGTTCCGGCGCTGCTTCGTGGATTGCGGCGATAAGTCCGATATCGGAAACGATTACCGCATCGACCCCGACGGAATAGAGATATTTTGCATAGTCTTCCGCCGCATCTATTTCTTCGTTTTTTGCGAAGCAGTTTACTGTAACATAGAGTTTTACTCCGTTTGCATGGGCATATTTAACCGCCTCTGCAATTCCTTCTCTGTCAAATCCAACGTTATCTGCCCGAAGCTGGAGCAAAGGTCCGCCGATATATACTGCGTCTGCACCAAAATGCACCGCAGTTTCAAGACATTCCATATCCCCTGCAGGGGCAAGAAGTTCCGGTCTTTTCATATTTTATCTCTCCTTAAGAGCTGATTTTAAAAATCTTTTTATAAGTTCTGCGTTTGTTTTTATCGTATTTTTCATATAGAAAAAGCCGCTTTTTTCTTTTGGAAATTCATCCTCTTTCCATTCTGCGGTTTTATAAAACTTTTCTCCGCTTCCTTCGTATATTTTATACTCATCAAGAATCGAAGAAAGCTCTTTAATCGAAAAGAAATCTTTTTCCTTGAGCACGGAAATTCCGCCGTGTTTTTTGAGCATGCTCAAAACAAATTCGACGCAGATTGCGCTTTTTTCTATACGAATAAATTTCCCAAAGTTGTATCCAAAAGCGCCTATAAGATTATAGATATATTCCTCTCTGTGTTCATAAAGATATTCCGTCTCTTTTTTTGCAAGCAAAAATTGCTCCGAAGAAACAGGAACGGCACAGATTTTTATATCCGCATATTTCCCTCTGTTTAAGAATCTTTTTGCGGATTCCGGAGTAAATCCGGCATAAAAAGGCGCCTTTTTATATCTTCTTGAAAAAGACCAGAAGTAATCCAGATTCGAAGAAAAACCGATTTCCATATGGTTATACGGATACTTGGTAAATTTTCGGATAATCTTTCCGGTGAGATACGGCGAAGAAACAAAGGCAATATAAAGATATTTCTGTTCTTCCATCGTCTTAATATCTTTCCGGATTTTCGTTAACAAACTCGCGGAATTTTGATTCTATCCATTCGTTTGCTTCCGCAAGGCCTTCTTTTGAAAGGGGAAAATCCATCTCGACAACGTCATCGGCATATTCATAGCTCATAACCGTATAAACCGCCGCATGGATAACGCCGTTTTCTTTATCGGGACAGTGCCTCCATCTGAAATCACGGCGACTGTCGGAATATATATTGTTTTCTCTAAGCATATCCCATGTTGGCCTGTCGAGTTCAAGCGGTCTTTGCCATTCGCGCTTATATGCCATAAAATCGCCCCTTATCTTTTAATTCTGATATAAAATTATATCACAGCGCCGGATTTTTTTCAACGGCGCAAAAATTGTTTACAAATTCTGTGATATCTGATAGAATATTTTCCCGAAAAGGGAGGCGATTTAATTGTCCGAATTTTGGTACACAAGAGAAACCATGAAAGAACTTTTTCCGGATTATATAAATTTTCCGCATTTTGGGCCAAAGCATCTTGCTGTTGTTGCGGTTATGCTTGCGATCATAGTCGCCGGCTGTTTGGTATATCGAAAACTTTCCGATAAAGACAGAGGAATTTTTCTTAAGGTAATGGCGGTTCTTTTGATTATCGACGAGCTTTGGAAGTATGCTTCAACCATTTTTACCGGACAATGGCTTTGGGGATTTCTTCCTCTTCATCTTTGCAGCATCAACATTTTTGTATGCGTATATAACAGCATAAAACGCGACGATTTTTCTTCGGAGGTTCTTTATGCTCTCTGTGTTCCCGGTGCGGCTCTTGCAATTTTCATGCCAACCTGGAACAATCTTCCTTTGCTCAACTCCATGAGCCTTCATTCCAACACCGTTCATCTCCTTTTGGAAATGTATCCGCTTTTGCTTCTTTCCGGCGGATTTAAACCGAGCATAAAGCGTCTTCCAAAGGTATTTTTGCTTCTCCTTTGCGAATGTGTTCCGATTTTCTTCATCAACAAAGTTCTGGATACAAACTTCTTCTTCCTCAACGGAACGGATAACAACCCGGTTCTTGAAATCCTTGTTGGTATCTTCGGAGAAAATCTTTATTTCCTCGGAATGCCCTTCCTTCTTGTTGTTGTATGGGCGGTTATGTATCTTCCCTGGTATCTCATCGAAAAGAAAAAACAAAAAATTTCCGCATAAAAAATGCACCCTTTTGGGTGCATTTTTTTCAGTTTATGAATCTTGAAAGGAAATCTTTTGTTTCTTCTCTCTGGGGATTGGAGAAGATATCCTCCGGAGTTCCCTGTTCCCAGATAACTCCGTCTTTCATAAATACAACTCTGCTGGAAACATCTCTTGCAAAAGCCATCTCATGGGTTACAACTATCATGGTAAGGCCTTCGGATGCAAGCTGGCGCATAACAGCAAGAACTTCGCCAACCATCTGTGGGTCGAGTGCGGAAGTGGGTTCATCAAAAAGAAGAACCTCCGGTTCCATAGCAAGAGCTCTTGCTATGGCAACACGCTGTTTCTGTCCGCCGGAAAGCTGCTTCGGTTTTGCGTTGATATAGGGAAGCATTCCGACTTTTTCAAGGAAGTATCTTGCTTTTTCTTCTGCTTCTGCTTTTTTTCTTCCAAGAACCTTAATCTGGCCAACCATGCAGTTTTGAAGAACCGTCATATTGGAGAAAAGGTTAAAACTCTGGAAAACCATACCAACTTTTGCTCGGTAATCGTTAAGAGAAAAACCCTTTGCGTCGATATCCTCGCCATGGAAGAGGATTTTTCCTCCGGAAGGATTTTCGAGCACGTTGATGCAGCGAAGAAGAGTGGATTTTCCTGAACCGGAAACACCGATTATGGTTGTAACGTCGCCTTTTTTAACAGAAAAGTCAATATCGGAAAGGACTTTGTGGCTTCCGAAATTCTTTTCAAGATGCTGAATTTCGATAATATTCTCGCTCATTTGAAGTCCTCCAATGTTTTTTCTTTCGGGTGATAGGTGTACATTCCGCTGGTATGTGCAAGGGTATCGGTTGTTGCAAGGTCATAGTTATCGTCGCCGTCAAGCTTCTTTTCAAGAAGTCTTAAAAGGAAGGAAGCGGTTACGGTCATAACAAGATAGATCACCATTACGATGCTTGCGGAATGGAAGAAGAGATAAAGTGCGCCAGCAGCACTTTTATGCTGGAAGAAGAGATCCGCAAATCCGATTACGGAAAGAACGGAAGTATCTTTGATGTTGATGATAAAGTTGTTACCGATCTGTGGAATGATGTTACGGAAAGCCTGGGGAATTATTACATTGATCATGGTCTGAACATGGTTCATACCGATGGCTTTTGCTCCTTCTGTCTGGCCCGGATCGATGGAAAGAATACCGCCGCGAACAGTTTCTGCCATATATGCACCGGTGTTGATGGAAACAATGAGCAGCGCCGCAAAATAGATATCCATCTTATAATCAAAAACGATGATTACTCCGTAATAGATAAAAACGGACTGGACTATCATCGGCGTTCCGCGAAAAAGCTCTACATATCCTTTAAGGATAAGGTTTACTATGGTGAGAAGAACTCTTTTCCATGCGGGGTCTTTTCTGTCTATCGGAATCGTCTGAACGATACCGACTCCGAAACCGATAAGACAACCAACTGCGGTTCCGACAAAAGAAACAATAAGGGTATTAAGTGCGCCATCAAGAAAAGCTGAACCGTATCCGTTCCAGACCTTGATAATGCCTTCGATAAATTCTGCCAAGGTGATTCTCCTTTATTTTTTTTATTGCTCCCATTTAAGGAAGCCTCATTAAAACCGCCCGGAGTTTTTCCGGGCGGTAATTTTTTAAATCTTCAGTAAGATTATTCGCTGAGAGGCTGAACAGCGATAGCATCTGCCATCATTCTTTCATAATCTTCAACGGTAAGGGTTGCAAGAACTGCGTTAACCGCTTCAAGAAGTTCGGTGTTGCCCTTCTGCATGGAGATACCGAGGTTGATTTCTTCATCAGAAACTTCAAATTCGCCTGCGGTTCCGGTAAAATCGAGAAGAACCATATCGCTGTAAACAGCGGTTGCAGCAAGAGCAGTGGGCATATCGGTTACAACAAGGTCAACTGCGCCGGAATCAAGTGCAACGAGCATTGCAGGTGCGGTTTCCTGTGCATTAAGGATATTTGCATTAGGAATCTGGGGAAGGCAGATATCATACCAGATAGTGCCAAGCTGGGAAGTGCAGATTGCGCCGGCAAGGTCTGCAACAGAAGTTGCGGAAGCATATACGGAATCTGCTTTAGTAAGAGTTACGATGGAAGCATAGAAATAGGGGTCAGAGAAATCAACGACCTCGAGTCTTTCTGCGGTGATGGACTGACCTGCGATAACAAGGTCAACGTCGCCGGAGATAACTGCCGGAACAAGTGCATCCCAGTCGAGTTTTACTATTTCAAGCTCTTTACCCATGGATTCTGCAATAAGTTTTGCCATCATTACGTCATAACCGTACGCATAGTTGTTGGTTCCTGCAATTTTAACTGCGCCGTTGGAATCATCGCTCTGGCTCCAGTTATAGGGAGCGTATGCACATTCCATTGCTACACGAAGAACGTTGTCATCTTTTTCTGCTGCGCCGCATCCGGCAAAACCGAGACACATCACCATTGCGAGTACGAGTGCGATAATCTTTCTAGTCATTGTTTGTTTCCTTCTTTCCTAAGAATTCATTTTTTTGCGGCTTTTTTGGATATAAAAAAAGCCATGAATACTTTCGGATGAAGATTCATGGTACATTCAATACAGAAATGCTTTGCGATTTGCTCGTCATCAGCAAACCGCTTAAACCAATGATAGCTCTCCACCGAAGTGACAGTCCAGAGGATATTTTCCACTGGCCCAGCAGACGGAAAACAAGGCTTTTTCCGAAAGCTTCGGCGAAAGTTCCTTTCCTGCAAAACCGGGAGCCTTCCCTTAAGATGCTTTGCGTTACTTATAGCTTTCGCGCCTCTACCATTGTTTATGGCAAAGCCAAAAACAATATGTATTCTGTTTTAAATAGTTTTATAAAAACTATGTGACCCAGTATATCACGCTAAAGCGCTAAAGTCAACAGTTTTTTGTGAAATTTTTATTTTTATATTACCTTTAATAACAAGGTTTTTGGCTTGCAAATATGTGTATTCTGTGATATAATTTAGCAAATTAAAGCATTAAAGAAAAGAGGCATACTATGCAGACCCAAAGCAAGTATATCGAAACCCCGAAGCTGGGCTTCATGGAAAAATTCGGCTTTGGAACTTTTTCCGCCGCAAGTAACGTTGTTTTTAATTTTAAGGATTTGTTCTATCTCTTCTTCCTTACCAATGTAATGGGAATCAGGATAGAGCATGCCGGTATGATAACCGCTCTCGGAATTGTCTGGGATGCAGTAAACGACCCGCTCGTTGGATACTGGGCAGTTAACCACACCTTTAAAAACGGCGAAAAATGCCGTCCTTTTGCATTCTGGTGTGCTGTTCCCTGGGCTGTTACCGTTGTTCTTATGTTCACCTGCTTCGATGTTGCCTATGGCATGAAGCTCGCAATGGCAATCGCCATCTATTTCCTCTTTGAACTTTTCAATACCTTTGCCGCAATCCCCTATAACAGCATGGGCGGTCTTGCAACAAACCGAGATTCCGACAGAAGAGCCATAAACGTTGCCCGTAACCTTGGCGGCTGTGTCGGAAGCGGAATCGGCGGCGTTGCGCTCTATCCTCTTCTTAACCTCTTCGGCGGTCTTGATGAAAACGGAAACGTAATGGCAAATGCCGCAGGCCAGCAGGCTTTTGTATATGCCGCATGCGTCATGGGTGCAATCTGCATCATCGGCGGTTTTGTCCATTATTTCACCACCAAAGAACGCATCCAGCAGGAAGCGGAAGACCATTCCAAAATCGGAATCATCGAAGTTTTCAAGATGCTCCTTTCCTGCAAGAGCTGGGTCATGAACGCTCTTTATATAATTGTATATGGTATTCTTAACCTTCTTATTATGAGCACCGTAAACTATTATGCAACCTATGTTCTCGGTTCTGCTTCTGCCGCAACTCCGATTATGGCTGTTTTCCTTGCTGTTTCCGTAATCGGAACCCTTGGATGCATCCCCGTTGATAAAAAAATCGGAAGAAGAAACACCATGATCCTCGGCGCAGCAATCTATCTTGTCGGTAAGATTCCTTTCCTTATCAACCCCTATTCTTTCGTTACCATTTACATCAACGGAATCACCGTTGCTGTTTCTATGGCTTTTGCATTTGTTCTTTTCAATACAAACCGCAACAACCTTTCCGACCTTATCGAATTCAGAAGCGGAAGAAGAATCGACAGCCTTGTTTCCACCTGTGATAACCTTGCGGCAAAACTTTCTAAAGCCGGAGTTAACCTTGCAATGACCGCCGCTCTCGGTGCGGCAGGTTTTGATGCGGAACTTTCTGTTCAGCCCCAAAGCGCAATAGATACCATCTGTGCTCTTCTTGGCTGGGTTCCGATGATATTCGCCGGAATCATGCTCGTTATCGCAATTTTCCACCCCATCGAAAAGGAAATGAGCGAAATGCGTGATGCTCAGAAAGCAAACGGATAAAGGAGGAGCAAAATGCTTTATATCATTCTTGGAATCCTTGGCATAATCGCACTTCTTCTGATTATTGCCGTTATCCGAACCCTTGCAATAAAGGCTCCGGAAATAAAAAAATGCGAAACGGAGATAACCGAAGCAGAAATCGAAACCGCCGCAAAAAAACTCGGCGATATGGTAAGAGTTCCCACCGTTTCTAAAAACGAGGACGAAGACCTTTCCGATTTTTACCGCTTCCACGAGGTTCTTGAAGAACTTTTCCCCAACATCCATAAAACTTTTGAAAAAACCGTGCTGAACGGAACTCTTCTCTTTAAATGGCAGGGAACAGACCCATCAAAACGCCCCATCCTCTTTATGGGACACCAGGACGTTGTTCCCGCAAACGACCATGGCTGGAAATGCCCCGCATACAGCGGAACCGTCATCGACGGCAACCTTTACGGACGCGGAAGCATGGACTGTAAAAGCACCATGTATGTTGAACTCCAGGCTATCGAAGAACTTATCGAAGAGGGATTTGTTCCCCCCTGCGATATCTATCTTGAATATGCAATAAATGAAGAAACCGGCGGCGACGGTGCCGCATCCGCAATGCGCTATCTTAAAGAAAAAGGCATAGAGCTTGCAATCGTAATTGATGAAGGCGGCGCAGTTGTTGATGAGCCTATCGGTGGAATGGACAGACCCTATGCGGTAATCGGCGTTACGGAAAAAGGTTATATGGACCTTAAAATTTCCGCAAAGGGAACCGGCGGCCACAGCAGTACCCCTCCAAGAAACACTCCTGCCGCAAGACTTTTTGCCTTCGCAAACGAAATCGAGAAAAAGCGTCCGTTTAAGAAATATCTTATCCCGGAAGTTTATGAGATGTT
>JAFYOZ010000155.1 GCA_017547705.1 Oscillospiraceae bacterium | reverse complement strand
GTCTTTTCCTATATTTTTCACATAATAATTGAAAAATTCATAATTTTATAATAGAATAAAAGTAGTATATATTTTCTTCGGAGGTGTTTTATGAAAAGAGCAATCGTCCTTGCCGGAGGCGGAGCAAAAGGTTCGTATCAGTTCGGCTTTTGGAAGGCTATCCGCGAACTCGGAATTGATTTTCAGATAGTAACCGGTTCTTCCGTTGGTGCGCTCAACGGTGCATTAATGGCAAGCGGACTCTATGATTCCGGTCTCGAAATGTGGAACACCATCACAACTTCCGATATAGTTGCAACCTCTCCGAGCCAGATTTCCCAGATGATGGATACAGAAGGAATAGTCGCTTCCCTTAAGGGAATTTTCGGTGACCTTACCGAAAGCGCCGTTAACGTAAAAATGGATCCCTTCCCTCTGGATTCCCTCATCAAAAAATATCTGAACGAAAAAACCTTAAGAGAAAGCCCAATCGATTTTGGTCTTATGGTTTCCGAATATCCGAATATGAAGATGCATCCTGTAAAACTTTCAGAAATCCCATACGGAATGCTCTCTGATTATCTCCTTGCATCCTCTACGGTTTATCCCTCCATGGAACCAAAGGAAATTGCAGGAAAGAAATATGTCGATGGCGGATACAGCGATAACTTCCCTATAAACCTTGCCCTTGATATGGGCGCAGAGGATATAATCGGAGTTAACCTTCGTTCCAGCGGAATCGAAGCAAAATATGAAACAGATTACCCCGTAAGGGTCATCCGCTGCTGGTTCGATCTTGGTCCGACCATGGAATTTGTTCCGGATATCGCAAAGCGAAATCTTGCCCTCGGCTATAACGATACCATGCGCTCTTTCGGAAAATTCGATGGCTGCGCCTACACCTTCCAAAAAGGCGAAGGCGAAAAAATGCAATCCGCATTTGAAAAATACTGCGTTGATATGCTTATAAAATGCGGCGCAGTAAGCCTCAGCGAAAAATCCGAATACTTCCGTTCCCTTGCGGTAAAAGGATTCTGTGAAAAGAGAAAACACCGCCTCGGTCTTATGCACAGAGATCTTGCTGTTCTTTGTGCAGAAACCGCCGCAGAAATCTATTGTGTGGATCCAACTCCGATATATACTTCCGAATCCTTCGGAAGTTCCATTCTTAAAGCCGCCGCGCCTTATGAAGAAAATGAGCAGAACCCCATGGCAGCTATCTTCTCTTCCGCAAAACCTCTTAACTATAAGCTTGCGCAGCTTTCTCCCCTTGATAAAAAAGATACCGTAGCATATATGTCCGGCCTTTGGCTCGAACTTATAAATTCCGCAAACCCAAACCGCGACCTTCGAACCCTTTGCCGCTATATGCCCCAGGAATTCTTTGCATCCCTCTATATCAGCTTCCTTAAAATGCAAGGAGAATAAAAATGAAAAAGACAAAAATAATCTCCCTTTTCCTCGCTTTGGTTCTTCTTTTCTGTTCCTGTTCATCAGAAACAGAAACCGTCGGCGGAAACTATATGCTCGCAACCGGAAAAGCCGGTGGAACCTATTATTCCCTCGGAACCTGTATTGCATCAATCTGGGATAAATATTCACAAAGCACAACAAATATCGCAACAACAACCGGTTCTGTTGCCAATATCGAAATGCTTCTAAAGGATAACGCAGATTTTGCCTTTGTTCAAAGCGATATCCTCCATTACGCTCTCGAAGGTCAGGAAATGTATGAAGAAAACAAACAGCGCGGTGTTTCCGTCGTTGCAAATCTCTATACAGAAGCTGCCCAGTTCGTAGTAAACGCATCCACCGATATCGAAAGCATCTCCGACCTTGCAGGAAAAACCGTCGCCGTCGGAAAATACGGAACAGCAACAGAAGCCGCCGCAAGAAAAATCCTCGAAGCCTACGGCGTAACATACGATATGATAACCGTAAAATATCAGACCTTCTCCGAAGCTATGAGCGGTCTTTCTTCCGGAAGCATCGATGCGGCTTTTGCCGTTTCTTCCCTTCCGAGCGCAAATATCCTCGAATATTCCCAGACAAGAGAAATCCGCCTTCTTCCCATTTCTCTTACCCAGTCCACCGCTTTTAAGCGCAGCTGTCCTTTCTTCCGCGACGGAGTTATTCTTAACGATGTTTACGGAACCTCCGGTTCTGTATCAACCGTCTGTATCGACGTTCTTCTCATTTGCCGCAGCAATCTTCCGACCCAGAACGTCTTCAGCATCACAAAATCCCTTTTCGATAATACGGACGAAATCGTTTCCGGCCATGCAAAAGGCGCAGATATAAACCCCGTAACAGCATCGGAAACAAAAATCGGAACTTACCATTCCGGAGCAAGACAGTATTACGATTCCCTCGGAGCAGAAGCTCCCTCGTCTTCTTCCCAAAGCTAAACAGCGGAATAAAATAAAAAAACGATTAAAACTCCCGATTTTTTAAAAAAATCGGGAGTTTTTTTGCAGCATTTTTCCGTTCATG
>JAFYOZ010000154.1 GCA_017547705.1 Oscillospiraceae bacterium | reverse complement strand
ATCATGCAGATATGCTTGATGCCCTTCTCATAAAAGAATCGGAAGTTATTTATTCCGAAGATGACGGAGTTATGATCCGCATCGGAGAATGGGGACCTTACGCAATTTCCGCAAAAACGGAAGAAGCTATGGAAAAAATGGCAAAGCTTATTGCGGAAAAACGCTATATGGCTGTTGAGCGTCCGTTCAAGTTTCTTCCGAAGCTTTTTGAAATAAAAGGGAAACATGTTGAAATGATGCCCTGTTATCAGGCGGCATTCAAAGGCAAAGAACCTGTTCCGGAATATGAAGTTCCGGGTTTTGAAATAAGACCTCTTGAACAGAAACATCTTTCCTTCGTCTGCAAAAATTATGACGACGATGAGGATTACATAAAAAGCCGCATCGAATACGGAATGCTGGGCGCTTTTGATGAAAGCGGAAACTGCGCCGGATTCATCGGTTTTCACGGCGAAGGTTCCATGGGACTTCTTACGGTCCTTCCGGAATACCGCAGAAGGGGAATCGGAATTGCTCTTGAAGCAAAAAACCTTAACCGCCGACTTTCCGAAGGAAGGATCCCCTTCGGACATGTTGTTGTCGGAAACGAAAAATCCAAAGGTTTGCAGAAAAAGATCGGAATGGAATTTTCCGATAAGATCGTAACCTGGATCTTCAGCGATTTTTAAAACAGCCAATAAACAATATATAACACAAAAAAAGGATAAGAAATGTCTAAAAAAAGTTTTATCGAAGCAAACAGAATAAGCTTCAGCTACCCGAGCTATGAAGGCGAAATTCCTTCTCTTGTTCTCGATGGAGTCGATGTTTCCATCGGAGAGGGCGAATTTGTTGCTGTTCTCGGTCATAACGGAAGCGGAAAATCAACTCTTGCGAAACATTTCAACGCAATTCTTGTTCCTACGGAAGGAAGCGTTTCCGTAAGCGGAATTTCAACCGCAGAGGAATCCAGACTTTTTGAAATACGTCAGGAAGTCGGAATGGTTTTCCAGAATCCGGATAACCAGATCGTTGCGACCATAATCGAAGAAGACGTTGCTTTTGCGCTTGAAAACCTCGGTGTTCCGCCGAAGGAAATCCGCGAAAGAGTTGACGATGCGCTTAAAAAAGTCGATATGTACGATTACCGGCTTCATGCACCGAACCAGCTTTCCGGCGGACAGAAGCAGAGAATTGCAATTGCGGGAATTGTTGCAATGCGCCCCAAATGCGTTGTTCTTGACGAACCCACCGCAATGCTTGACCCCAAAGGCCGCAGAGAGGTTATGGAGACCATCAGACAGCTCAACAAGGAACTTGGGATCACCGTTGTTATAATCACCCACTATATGGATGAAGCCGCAATGTGCGACCGCGTTGTTGTCGTTGATGACGGCAAAGTTATAATGGATTCCACCCCGAGAGAAGTTTTCGGAAGCGTTGAAAAAATCAAGGAACGCGGTCTTGACGTTCCCCAGGTGACCGAACTTTGCCATGAACTCAGAAAAGCCGGATTCAATATTCCGGATTGCGTGCTCACCGAGGAAGAATGCGTTGCCGTTCTTGAAGAACTTTTGAAAGGCGGTGCTCAGAATGGCTGAAACAATCATTAAAACCGAAAACCTGAGCTACGTCTATTCCGCAGGAACTCCTTATGAGCATCGCGCGATAGATGGTGTGAATATCGAAATCGAAAAAGGTTCTTTTGTCGGTCTTATCGGACACACCGGTTCCGGAAAATCCACCCTCATCCAGCATCTCAACGGACTTATCAAACCCACTTCCGGCAAAATTTTTGTCGGCGGCGAGGATCTTTGGGAAAACCCCAAGGATATCAGAAAGTTCCGTTTCAAGGTCGGCCTTGTTTTCCAGTATCCCGAGCACCAGCTTTTTGAGGAAACCGTTCGCAAGGATATTGCTTTCGGACCGAAAAACATGGGTCTTTCCGATGAGGAGATCGAAGAAAGGGTTCTTGAAGCGGCAAAACACACCGGCCTTACCGAAGATTATCTTGAAAAATCGCCTTTTGAACTTTCCGGAGGCGAAAAAAGAAGAGTTGCAATTGCGGGCGTGCTCGCAATGAAACCGGAGGTGCTCATTCTTGACGAACCCACAGCCGGACTTGACCCCAAAGGCCGCGAATTCATTCTTTCCGAAATAAAAGCTTACCATGAAAACACAGGCGCCACCGTTATCCTTGTTTCACACAGCATGGAAGACGTTGCCCGTTTTGCAAGCCACGTGCTCATTATGAACCATTCCAGAGTTGCAATGTTCGGAAAAACCCGCGAAATCTTTAAAAGAGTTGACGAACTTTGCGAAATCGGACTTGAAGTTCCCCAGATAAGCCGCGTTTTCGCGAAACTTCGCGAAAAAGGCTGCGATGTTCCGGAAAGCGTGCTCACCGTTGCAGAAGCAAAAGAAGCTGTGCTCAGACTCCTCGGAAAAGGAGGCGAAGAGAATGCTTAAAGACATAACTTTCGGTCAGTATTTTCCCGGGGATTCAATAATCCACCGTCTTGACCCGAGAATGAAGCTCATCCTCATTGTTGCATATATCGTTTTGCTCTTTGTTGCGGACGGCCTGTTCTCTCTTCTTATCGGTGCGGGTATGGGAGTTATCTTCTATGCGCTTTCAAAACTTCCCTGGAAGCTTGTGATCAAGT
>JAFYOZ010000153.1 GCA_017547705.1 Oscillospiraceae bacterium | reverse complement strand
TGCAGCAAGAGGCTGTCTGCAATTCTGGCAGCGGTTTACGGTTTCCTCTGTTTCGGTTTTATTTTCTTCCGGTTTTTCTCCGCAAATTTCTGCGCTGTGCTCTTTTCCGTCACAGGTATAATGTCCGGAAACTCCGCAGGAAGCCTTATGGTTCCTTCCGTCTTCAAGTTCTTTTCCGCAGTTGGAACAGTTTACAGCACCTTCTGCCTTTTTAAATACTGCGGTAACAACCGCGTTTTTATTTCCGACGGTTATAGTAGTATTTTCGCTTTCCGGGTCTTCAATTTCTCCGGAAGTGGTCTTCCAGCCTGCAAAAACATATCCCTCTTCTGCAACAGCGGAAAGCTGGATACGGCTTCCCTCGGTATATGCTTTATCTACGTTAAGAACAGTTCCTTTTCCGGAAACTTTAAATGTAAGTTTATGAAGCTTCGCTTCGGTAAAACGTGCTTCAAGGGTTATATCTTCTGTTACAGCAAAGCGATATTCCGCAGAATCGGAAACCATTTCTTCGCCGATATACCAGCCGATAAATTCACTTCCTGCAACGGGTTTTGCCGTAAGCATAGCAAAGCTTCCAACAAGATAGCTTCCGCCGCCCTGAACAAATCCAAACTCGTTGGCAGAAACAGCAGAAACATTAAAATAAGCAATATCATCGCCGGTGGATTCATTGGTGCAGGGAATATTTTCTGCATCGCTTCCGATAAGTTCATATTCTGCGGCGGAACCTTTTGTTCCCTCGTCGGAATATTCTTCTTCAGAAATCTTCGGAACAGAAAGAGTTAAAACATCGCCGGTTTTTACCGGGATATTGGGATAATTCTGAACTCTGGTAACCTCGGTTCGTGCCATATTGTATTCGCCGACAGTAATATTAACTTCTCCGTCTCCGGTTGCAGTTGTAACAACTCTGTATTCCTCATCGGAGGGAAGATGGATTATAATTTCGCCGTTTTCGTTTACTGCACAGCCAACAACGCTGTTATTTGTTGTGCAAACTCTGTCAATGGCGCTTGCAACAAGGTTATTTTTGCTGTCATAAATCTCTACGTTTACGGGACAGTTTACTCGGATAACTCTTACCATTTCCGGAACTTTCATAGTGAAAGGTCTGTCGGTATAATTAACGTCTCCGGCGCGCATCCATGCAAGCATAATTTCCGGATAGTGTGCCTGCATAAGCTTGGAATCCGCAAAAGCAAGAACGATATCCATAAGTTCTTCCGTATCTTCCGCTACGGTTTCTCCGATTATTTTGATCAAAGAGGCCGCAGTTCCATAAAGATCCTCATATCCTTCCGGCTGGGGAAGAACTTCCTCAAGGCGCTTTGTAACCTCTTCTGCTGTTTCTTCCTCGGAGCCTTTTGAAATATGGAGTATCGGTTCCATAACGTATTTAAGATTTTCATAATGTTCTTCGGTAAGGGTGGATACAAATGTATTCATCGCTTCCTCAAAGTCAACTTCCGTTTCATAACCCATAAGGTCGTTAAGAAGGCTTACAAGGTCGCTTTCCAAAAGGGAATAATAATTATCTCTTCCGTGAACATGATCAGCAAAAGAATATATAAAACTTCCAAGCATTTCTGCCATGGTTTGTCTTGTATCATCAACAATTTCTATTTCAATAAGCGGTTCGCCAAGAGCAGTAAAAACAAGGGGATTTATATCAATTTTTATCTTCTTTGCATATTCGGAAATTCCGTATTCGGTCTCTTCCGGGTTATTAACAACCGCGGTATCAAGAACCTCCTGATATTCCTCAAGCATTACTTCAAGAGCTTCCTCATATCCGGCAGTGGTGATGGTCGGAAGAAGTCTCGAGGTTGTGTTATAACGGTTAAAGCCCCAGTTTCCCGGTGCAACAAGGGGAACAACGTCGTTTACGTTGATTATATTGTGGATATTTGCGTGGTCAAAGTCTTCTCCGATTTCTTCCTCGGTTGCACCTTTTGGCGGAGCAAAAGCATAGCAATAGAGGTCATCAACAGCAAGTTCCGCACCGTTTCCGAGTCCGTTCTGATTGAGATATCCGGCAACAAGGTTTGCGATTGCTGCGCCGCGGCTGTATCCAACAAGCCAGATTTTAACTCTTCCGGTGATTTCCTGCTGTTCAATATATTCGTTGAGGAAGCGGATTACGTTTTCCTTTCCTTCAGAAAAACCGGTATGCTCACCGCTGAGGCCAACTGCAACGTTGCTGCCCCATTCGTTATAATATCCGCCGCCGCGGACTGCAAGAGCGATAAGGGTGCAATCCTCAAGGGTTTTGTTTGCAACAACGGCACCGACGGATTTTGTGCTCGGTTTATCGTTCCAGAATTCGTTCTGCGCAAAATCCTCGAATCCGATTTCTTTAAGGAGAGCCTTTGCGTTCTGAGATTTCTGGTTCCAGATATCCGTATCATGGCTGGACCAGGAAGAAAGCTCGAAGCAGAGGGACATAGTCGCAAGGCTAGGATTATATATTGTGGAATCAATATCAAAATATTCGTCGCTGTATGCGTATTCCGCAGTGGAATCCGCTTCTTCGCCGCTGAACATTCCCGCATAGCGGAAAGTTCCCCATGTAACATCAAATTCCGGAAGCTCGCCGTTATCAACAAGCTGATTTTCCGGGTCTTTTTCCTCTATGAGTTCCTCTTTTCCTGCACAACCGGTAAGAAGCGCAAAAACAAGTAAAAACGCTATTATTGATTTCATCGTTTTTCCGATTTTCATCATAAAAATCCCCCGTTTCCTTCGCGAACATCTGTTCGTTTTTGTTACCCTTCATTATACAATATTATTTAAAAGAAGTCAACCGCTTATCCCTCATCAAAGCCCTTTGAGCACGAATAAAAACCCGTGCTCAAAAACTTGAGCACGGGTTAAATCAATGAGCATATTTTATTTTTGCGGCTTCATCCAAAAGAATTTTGAATTGATTTCATCGCCGCCTTCAGCGTAATAAAACCATTCAACAAAATATTCTCCCTCTTCATTAAGGCCGATTCTTGCGCCTTCGATGGAAAAATTGCTGTCGCCGTCTTTGTTCCAAAGGGTTCTTGGAGTGATTCTTTCTATCTCGCCAACGTATTCCACAACGTTTTCTTCATTTATTCCGGCGCCGATGACGGTATAATATTCTCCGCCGAATTTAACGTAAGGCTTTTTCGCAACGTTTTCGTTATACCATGCAAAAAACAAAATAACCGCAATCAGAACCATTATTCCTGCAAAGATTATTTTCTTTTTCTTTTCTGCCATAAAAAGATTCTCCTCCTTTGCTGTTTTTTCAGTTTTATTATAGCATTTTAATTCGTTTTTACAAGAAAATATTACCAAACGGAATAAAAAACGGGCGGAAAATCCGCCCGAAAATCACTGGAAAACAACCTCAAATTCTTCGCAGAGAATGAGGGTATCCTCGTTGAATTCAATTCCGTATTCCTCGCATTTTGCTGCAAAATATTTTTCGTGAACTTTGCGCCAATGCTCAAGGCTCTGGTCTCCTTCGCCTTCTTTAAATGCAAAATCCGCATCAACCTCGCTGAATTTTTTGATTTCCACCTTTGTATCTTTAAGGATAAAAAGCGGAACCTCGTCGCTATCGAGGATTATGGAATAATCCCCCTCTTCCGGAACTTTCATATCGTCTATTTCAAAAGTTTCATAAACGCTGGAAGTTGCGGTTTTAATTCCCGCAAGGCAAAGCGATGCAAGACGGTCACAGCCTCTTGCGCCGTCCAAAAACTGCCATACGTCATAATAAAGTTCTTCTTTGTTGAGGTCTGCGTTATGGTCACAGAAAGCCTCCCAGAACTCCTCCGGAGTTAATGCCTGGTTCATTCTTTCACTCCTTTATGTATCAGTGTTTCTGAAATTCTCCCTGTTCGGAAAGATAGGTGGATTCAAGGTCTGCCATATGGAGCAGAACAGCAAGAGGATATTTTTCGTATGCATGGCTTATGCTGAAGCCTCCTGCTTTTGCTGTATCATCAAAACCGCCCATATGCCAGCGGATGGCAATGGCCTCGTTCTCTTTAAGGCGCATAAAGCGTTCGATTACAAAAACGGATTTTTCTCCGTGACCGAAGGGGAACTGGTCATCAACAGCGTAATAGGGAACTTTTTCCCACTGTCCTCTTTCGTTTTTTGCGTTGCGATAGCTGATGGTATAAAAATTTGCTTTACAGATATCGTGAAGAAGTCCTGCGATAGCAATAGTTTCTCCGTCGGTTATACCGTATTCCTCACAGCGTTTTTTAAGGGTTTTATATACGTTAAGGCTATGAAGAACAAGTCCGCCTTCAAAAGCGCAGTGATATTTTGTAGATGCCGGTGCGGTAAAAAAATCGCTTGAAGAAAGCCATTCAAGAAGTTTTTCCGAACCGGGGCGTTTTATATTTTCTTTAAAAATCTCAATAAATTCCTGCTTTGCTTCCATATTTCCTCCGTTATTCTCCATAAACTGTGGGCATTCTGCGCTTATGCTCGGAAAACCTGTGATAGCGGTCAATTATCTCTTTGGATTTCTGGTCGGTAACACCGGTTGTGATATATTCATCAATGGCTTTATATGTTACTCCCATTTCCTGCTCATCTGTCTGGCCTTCAAAAAGTCCGGCAGAAGGGGCTTTTGTAATTATATTAAGCGGAGCATCGAGATATCTCAAAAATTCAAAAACCTCCGTTGCTGTAAGGTCTGCAATAGGGTTAAGATCAAAAGCTCCGTCACCCCATTTTGTAAAATATCCCATATATCTTTCGCTTCTGTTGCCCGTTCCGATTACAAGAGCATTTCTGGTCTGTGCAATAGAATAAAGGGTTGTCATTCTAAGGCGCGGCGCAATATTGGAAAGAGCCGCCGGAGAAAGTTCCTGTCCGATTGCTTCGGTAAGCTGTGTTCTTGTTTCGGTAAGATCTACGGTTATCATATCAATGCCAAAAGCTTTTGCAAGAGCAACCGCATCGTCCATATCTTCGCCGTAATTGCGTTTAGAATGGCAGGGCATTGCAACAGCAAGAACATTATCCGTTGCCATTTTGCAAAGGATTCCGGCAAGGGCACTGTCTTTTCCGCCGCTGTTACCAAAAACAAGTCCCTCGGCATGTGCCTCTTTCATTTTTTCTTTTATAAATGCAACTCTTTTTTCGGTTTCGATTTTATAATCGCGCATTTTTTGCACCTCATTTACCGAATTTTTTTCTGATATAATCTGCTGCCGCAGTTGCAGCTGCTGCACCGTCGGAAGCAGCAGTTACAAGCTGTCTGAGCTGTTTTTTTCTGGTATCTCCTGCAACAAAAACGCCCTCAACACCGGTTTTGCAATCTTCTGCTGCATCAAAATATCCCTGTTCATCAAGTTTAACAGCATCTTTATAGATTCCGTTATCCGGAGAAAGACCGATTGCTACAAAAACAGCAGAAAGCGGGATTTCAGCCGTGCTCTGGTTTGCTCTGTTTTTAAGAACAATCGAAGAAACGGCAGAAGAACCTTTTATCTCTTCAATAACGGAATTTTTGAGTATGGTTACGTTTTTATTTCTTACGAGGGAATCCACTGCGGTTTTTGCGGCAGTAAAAACATCTCTTCTGTGGATAAGATAAACTTTATCGCAGATTTTTGCAAGATATTCCGCCTCTTCAAAAGCAGATTCTCCGCCGCCGACTACTGCAACAGTCTTTCCGCGGAAAAAGTTTCCGTCACAGGTTGCACAGTAAGAAACGCCTCTGCCCTCAAATTCTTCTTCACCCTTACAGCCGATTTTTCTTCTTGCTGCGCCGTTTGCAATAATAACGGCTTTTGCCTCAAAATCTCCTGCAGTGGTGATAACTTTTTTATTTTCCCCGGAAAAATCAATTCCGGTAACTTCCGCAAATTCAACCGCGGCGCCGCATTTTTGTGCCTGATCAAAAAGCGCCATGGAATAGTCATAACCGGAAACACCGTACATTCCCGGATAGTTTTCTATGGTCGGGGAGTTTACGATCTGTCCGCCCGGGGCATATCTTTCAAAAATTCTGCAGGAAAGTCCCGCTCTTTGTCCATATATTGCTGCGGTAAGACCGGCAGTACCGGCACCGATTATAATAATATCGTCCATTTTGGTCCTCCTTTTTAATGGATACAGATTGATTATACCACAAAATCCAAACAAATAATATATTTTATTTGAGTAAAAAAACTCTTTGTGATAAAATAATAATATAATCATCTTTTCCGGAGGAATTTTATGAGAATCGGCATTATTGATTTCGGAACAAACACTCTCCGCCTCAATATTTTTGAAACGGAGGATAGAGAATACCGCAGCATTTACGATTTTGCGATTTATTCAAAGATTGTTGAAAACACCGTCGGAACTTCCCTTTCCCAGGACGGAATCGAGCATGTTATTCAGGCAATCGAAGAACACCAGCAGGCTTGCCGCCATTATCGCTGTGACAGAGTTGAATGTTTTTCGACAGCCTCTCTTCGATATATCGATAATGCAGAAGACGTTCTTGAACAGGTTGAATTCCGCACCGGAATAAAAATAAAAATGATTTCCGGCGATGAGGAAGCAAACTGCGATTATCTTGCAATAAAAAGCGTAACCGAAGAAAAATGCGGAATCGGCTGTGACCTCGGCGGCGGTTCTATCCAGGTTTTTGTATATGACGAAAACGGCCCGATAAAAAGCGCCAGCTTCCCTCTTGGAAGCAGCAGAACCGCAAAGCGCTTTGTTAAAGGACAGATTCCAACAGAGAAAGAGATTTCCGATATCGAAAAATGCGTTATGGATTCTCTTGATGAATCCGGTTTTTCTCCCTGCGGCGGAACTCTTTTTGCTATGGGCGGCACTGCTAAAGCCATTCAGAAGCTCTATAACACAACCATAAAAAAGGGTAATGAAATTCCCCTTTCCGATGTAAATCTTATGCTCAGCCTCCTTACAGAAAAGCCGGAAGAGGCTCTTGAACTCATCTCCGATATTGCGCCGAAGCGACAAAGAACCCTTGTTCCCGGAATGGCGGTTCTTTCCGGTGTTATGAAAAAAATGGGCTGCGATGGAATGAAGATTTATTCCGTCGGAGTCCGCGAAGGATTTATGGAAACAATTCTTAACGATGATTCAAAACCGGAACCGAACATCCTTGATTTAATCCTCGGCAGTATATAACTAAAAAATCT
>JAFYOZ010000152.1 GCA_017547705.1 Oscillospiraceae bacterium | reverse complement strand
GTTGCCGGCCTGAACGGCGACGGTCAAAAATCGGAACCATCGTTCGCTTGGTGGAGAGTTTATTCCCCCTTGAGGGGGAGTCGCTTGCGGGAGCAAGCGGGTAGGGGTGAAGCGTTTCTCTGGCGGTTGTACCACCGTCTCTTTGCGCTGTCAAAGAGATGGGGGTACATAACAAATTATAATAAAATTGAACTTATAAAAGTCTCTGTTTATCGGAGTGTTTTTTTAATGTTTAACTTCATTTACAAAAGCCAAAAAATATATTATAATTTTGTTAGAAAATTATCAGGAGGTTTTTATATGAAACTTAAAGACAGAGTTGCAATAGTAACCGGCGGTGCTATGGGCAACGGACTTGGAATCGTAAAAGTTTTTCTCAAATATGGCGCAAAGGTTGCAATTTTTGATTACAGCGAAAAAGTAAACGAGGTCGCCGAAGAGTTTAAAGCAGAGGGATACGATGTTCTCGGATATCTTTGCGATGTTCGCGATAACGATACCATCAAAAAATGCGTTGATGACGTAACCGAAAAATTCGGCCCGGTCGATATCCTCGTAAACAACGCAGGAATCGCATGGCTCGATACCTTTATGAATACCGATGATGCTCTTCGTGATGCTCATTTTGATATCAATATCAAAGGCTCCTGGAACATGGCAAAAGCAGTTGTTCCGAGCATGATGGAAAGAAAAAAAGGCGCAATCATCAACCTTTCTTCCGTAACCGGACCTCTTGTTGCAGACCCGGGCGAAGTTGCTTATGCAACAACAAAAGGCGCTCTTATGGGCTTTAATAAGGGCCTTGCAGCAGAGCTTTGTCCCTATGGAATCAGAGTTAATGCTATCCAGCCCGGCTACATCATGACTCCCATGGTAGAAGGCATCGCAGAGGCTTCCAACGCCGCAGATCCGGAAAGCGTTATTAAAGGAATCGGCGCAGGAATCCCCATGGGAAGACTTGGCACTATCGAGGAACTCGGCGAACTTGCCGCATTCCTTGCATCCGACGAATCCAGCTATATTACCGGACAGGGAATCGTAATCGACGGCGGTTCAACAATGCCGGAAACTTCTTCTGTTGGCGTAACCGAATAAAAAGACATAAAAAAAGAGGTGCAAAAGCACCTCTTTTTTTGCTGTTTAATATTAATCAAAAGAAATATTTTTAAGAATTTCCGCAAGCTCTGCTTCATCAAGAGAAGCGACAGTTACAACGCCCATCCAATCGCCGACGGAATTTACAACGATTGTTTCATAGATATACATGCCGCCAAAATCGATTATGATATCAAGGCAGGGAACTTCTTTTCCGTTTATGGAAGCGGAAGAAATCTCGTTTTTAGCAAGAACATATCCGCTCTGGTTAAGCTGATTTTCGAGCTGGGTTTTAGAAATTTCGAGGTAATATTCCTCGTCATAGCTCATTCCGGTATTTTCATAGTTGACGTTGATGGATGCAGAGGTTTTGGTGTTAAGACAGTACATATCATAGATGAGGGTGGAAGCTGTAAGAGCATCTGCATATTCATCAATGAGCATTTCTTCTGCGGCGATGCCCATATTTGCGGCGATTTCTTCATCGGTATAATAATACCAATCTTCGCCGGCAAAAAAGCTGATTCCAAATACTTCGTTTTTATAGGTGAATCCGTCAACGGTTCCGCGCTTTGGAATAATTTCGATATCGGTTTCGATTTCTTCCGGCTCTTCGGAAACAGGTTCGTCGATGACGGGTTCCTGAACCTCCGGTTCATTGGAACATGCAGAAAGGCTTAAAACCATGAGAAGGGCAAGGATAAAAGCAAGCAGTTTTTTCATTTTTATTTCTCCTCTGCATTAAAATCGATATGGGAAACCATAAAATCCATGGTGGTGTTATGGGAAAGAATGCAGTTTATCTCGATAATATATCCATCCATAAATACAATATAGGTGTTTGCAAGGGTGTTAACTTTTCCGCCATAGGTGTGCTCGGAATAGTAGATATCCTTGATATCGAGGAAGCCGGTTTCCTTGTTTTCGAGGAAGATTCCGTCATCATGGAACCATTCCGTATCCGAAAATTCGATTATTTCCTCTTTTGTATCGTAATCCGTTGTTTTGCGGAGAATTACCATAATGGTGTTATAAAACTGGTCTTCGCAATAAAGAACTTCCGCAAATTTATCTCCGTCGATAACAAGTTCATCCGGGGAACTTGCTTTCCAGCCATCCGGGATTTTTACGGAGATTCCCGCATCCGCGTGATAATAGGTATCTCCAACGGTTTCTCCAAGAACTGCGAACAAATCAACATCGGTTTTTATAGTTTCTTCCGGGATTTCCTCCGGTTCTTCGGAGGGTTCTTCCGGTTTTTCAATAACCTCTCCCTCGATTTCCTCTTCCTCGATTTTTTCTATCGGCTCTTCGTTTTTACATGCAGAAAAAGATAAAACGAGGAGGAGGGAAAGAAGCAATATCAGAAATTTTTTCATCGCTTTAAAAATCTCCTTTATTTATTTTATATTTTAAGTATAACACTTTATTATTATGAGGTAAACAGGCTTTTTTTCATAAACTTTGTAAATATTTTTCAGATAGAGGAATTTTTACACTATTTACACTTGAATAGAAGACACAAAGGTGATATTATTGTATTTAGTGAAAGTTTTGCCAAAATAGGAGAAGTTGAAATGAAGCACGAAAAATCCTGTGGTGGCCTTATTTACCGTGAGCATGACGGCGAAACCCATATCCTTCTGCTCAAACACCGCTGCGGCGGACATTGGTCTTTCCCTAAGGGCCATATGGAAGCCGGCGAAACAGAGATGGAAACCGCACTTCGCGAAATCCGCGAAGAAACCGGTCTTCGCGTATTCCTCCGCGAGGGATTCCGCGAAGCAGTTGAATATTCGCCAAAACCCAACGTAAAAAAACAGGTCATTTATTTTATCGGATTCACCCTTAACGAATCCACCCTCCATCCCCAGGAAGAGGAAGTTTCCGAACTTCAGTGGATGGAAATCCATGCCGCTTATGAAGCGGTAACCTTCCGCAACGATAAAAACCTTATCGCAAAAGCGATGGATTTTATCGACAGAAGAGGAATGTAAAAAAATTTGAGCACGGAGTTAACCTCCGTGCTCATTTTTATTTTACCGCATGCTCAAGCCAAAGAATCATCTTTTAAAAATTATCCTCGGCTCCGGCATATAGGATATGGGTCTAAGGCTTCCGTCAACTTCGCTTACGGAGAAAACCGTGTTTTTATCTTCTGCGGAAACGTAATAAGAAAAACCGATATTCGTATCGTCTCCCTTTTCATGGAAGCGGATCAGGTGATGAGGTTTTCCGTCAATCAAAAAAGTGCCTTCATATTTCGGGACATGGGAAATATAATATTCCTCCGCCCTATCGGAATAATCGTCCGGAATAACGCTTCCGTAGGAACCGATGGCTTTTTCCGCATTGATTTCCGAAAGGTAATTGCCGTATCCGTTTCCGGCAAGGAGGATTTTTCTTGCCTCTTCTTTTGCTTCTTCCGGCGTTACGGACATCTTGCTGATTTCTTCCTCGGAACATTCGGGTTTTTCATCATAGAAAAGAGTCGTTTTTACAACGGAGAAACTTGTTCCTTTTCTTCCGGAAAAGAGATAAAAATATTCAGTGTCATATACCCGGATAATTTCCCCGGAAAAGCTTCCGTGGAAGGAATACTGGTAAAGTTCGATGATTCCGTCCGGCTCATAGGTGAGTTCAAAATAGTATGGCATGGTATAACCTTGCATGATTCCGAAGACCCTTGCGGCTTCGTTTTTCTCAACGGAAGAAATAAAGTTTTCGATAAGTTCTATGTGCTTTGTGCCGCTGCTTCCGCTGAGGACAAGTTTTTTATCGTCGGTTACGGCGTCAAGATTTTCGAGAAGGCTCTTTGCAAAATCTTCTCTGGATTCGGTTCTGACAGGTTCTTCCTTTACCGGTTCTTCTTCCGGAAGATTTTCCTCCCCCGGTTCAACGTTTTCGGCGGCCGGTTCTTCCGGCTGTTCGATGGGTTTTATGGCTTCCTCATTTTCGATGACAGGTTCTCCCGGCTGTTCAATGGGAGTTATTATTTCATCGTTCTCAATAACCGGTTCTTTTGAACAGGCGCATAGAGAGAAAATCATCATAACAGAAAGAATCAATATAATCAGCTTTTTCATAAAAAAACCTCCGTTTTATATCTTTACAACCATATAGTAACGCAAAGGTCGGTTTTTGCTGCAAAAAAAGAAAATCCCGCAGAATTTCTGCGGGATTTTTTTGGTATTTCAGCCTCCCATATTAGGGGAGGTAAAATTCTTACATAGATTCCGGAACGGAAACCTGGAGCATGGTAAGAACGTTGTGGATAACGGTTTTGGTTGCGGCACAAAGAGCGGTTCTTGCTGCAACGATTTCTTCGCTTTCGCCGCGAACACGGCAAGCGTTATAGAATTTATGGAACATGGTTGCAACTTCGATTGCATATTTGGTGATTCTGGAGGGGTCATAGGTTTTAACGGATTCCTGAATCTCTACGGGGAATTTTGCAATCTCGGTGATAAGAGCAAATTCTTCCGGTGCGGAATAATTATAGCAGGAAATATCGTCCTTAACCTCAACGCCTTCTTCTGCAAGAGCACGAAGAATGGAGCAGATTCTTGCATGTGCATACTGAACGTAATAAACGGGGTTATCGTTGGTGTTCTTTACTGCAAGACCAAGGTCGAAGAGAAGATGGGTGTTGGGTTCGCGCATATTGAAGAGGAATCTTGCTGCATCGATCGGAACTTCCTCAAGAAGGTCGGTAAGAGTGATTGCTTTACCGGTACGTTTACTCATTCTTTCGGGTTTGCCGTCACGCATGAGTTCAACAAGCTGCATGAGAACAACGTCAAGCTTGCTGCCGTCAAGACCGAGAGCATCCATTGCACCCTGAAGTCTTGCAACGTGTCCGTGGTGGTCTGCGCCCCAAACGTTGATAACTTTATCAAATCCGCGCTCTGCGAATTTATTGTAATGGTATGCAATATCGCCTGCAAAATAGGTGGGGTTTCCGTTTGCACGGATGATTACGTCGTCTTTGAGTTCAAGAGCTTCGATCTGTTTATCGGTTTTGCCCTCTGCTTTAAAACGTTCGGTAAGGATCTCTGCGTTTTTATACCAAAGAGCGCCGTCTTTTTCATAGGTAAGACCTTTATCGGTAAGGATTTTTACGATTTTGTCGATGGAACCGTCGTTATAAAGGCTGCTTTCGCGGAACCATACATCATAGTTGATGCGGTATTTTCCAAGGTCACGCTGAAGTCCTTCTACGTTTGCGGGAAGAGCGTATGCAACAAGAGCTTTCTTTCTCTCTGCGGAATCTGCGTTAACATATTTATCGCCGTTGATTTCGGTGAATTCTTTTGCGCGAACTTTGATATCCTCGCCGTGATAACCGTCTTCGGGGAATTCGATTGCGTCTTCACCGAGATGGAGCTGGAGATATCTTGCCTCGAGGGATTTTCCGAATTTTTCGATCTGGTTACCTGCGTCGTTGATATAGAATTCGCGGGTTACGTCATATCCGCACCATTTCATAGCTTCTGCAAGACCGTCGCCAATGGCGCCGCCTCTTGCGTTACCCATATGCATAGGGCCGGTGGGGTTTGCAGAAACGAATTCTACCATAACTTTTTTGCCTTCGCCCATGTTGCTGGTACCGTAATTTTCTTTTTCGGTAAGAACAGCGGAAACGGTTTCTGCAAACCAATGGGGTGCATAGAAAACGTTAAGGAAGCCGGGTCCGGCAACCTCTGCTTTTTCAAAATAAGTATCCTCGACAGAAATATGAGCAAGAATTGTTTCTGCAATCTGTCTGGGTGCTTTTCTGAAGGCTTTTGCGGAAACCATTGCAACGTTGGATGCAAGGTCGCCGTTTTTGTTGTCTGCCGGAATTTCAATGTTGAACTTCGGAATCTCACCTTCCGGAAGTTCACCGGCGGTGATTGCTTCTTTTACTGCTTTTTCGATAAGCTCTCTGTACTGCGCTTTGGCTTCTGCCACTAAGTTACGCATTTTCTTCACACTCCTTGACTACTATGTTAACTTCATTTTCGCTTGAGAACATGGCGTTTATATCCATGGAATATTTAAAATTAAGAGTTCCGCCGTTGTCTTCCAATCCGTTTTCTATGCCGTATCCCTGGATTCCCATCATCCAGTCCGCATAGCCGTTATCGTAATGACACTGGTGTCGCTCGCCTTTTTCAATAATAAGCTGCTGGTGTCTTTTTCCGCTTCTTGTCATGGTAACGCGGTTATCCCCCTCGATTTTTAAGAGGGTTTTCATGGTCGGTTCCGTATCTCCTTCGTCCATTTCCTCATAGGAAAGATAGAGAACGTCGCGCCTTTTATAATATCGTCCCTTTGTCATAAGTTCGATGGTGTCTTTTTCACCGTCAACTTCCTGGGTGCCTTTTATATGAATTATAACGTCTTTTTTCATTTATATTTCCTTTCGAAAGCCCCCCTTGCCTAAAGGGGGGTGTCTGCGAAGCAGACGGGGGGATTCTGATCAGCCTTCCCCTTGAGGGAAAGGTGGATTTTTCACCTGCGGCGAAAAAGACGGATGAGGTGTTTTACAAAACAATCCCTCCGTCATCGCTTACGCGATGCCACCTCCTTTTATACAAGGGAGGCTTAAAGTTCCTCAATTTCGAGCCTTGTAACTTCGGAAAGTTCTTCCCCAAGGAATTCTTTTCCAAGCTTTGCAAAGCCCTCTTCCTTATCGGTGACGAAGAATTTCATTCCGCCGATTTTCTTCATGCCGGAAAGCATATCTCTTTCCTCAAGAAGCTCTTTTGCGCCGATGGCGGCTTCTTTTCCGGAATCTATGAGATTCAGCTTATATTCCGTTACGGAATCGATAAGGTTATAAAGCAGCGGATAATGGGTACAGCCGAGGATAAGAGTATCTATATCTTTTCCGTCAAAAGCGGAGAGATAATCTTTTGCAACAAGGCGCGTTACCTCGCATCCCGGAGCAAAATATCCGTTTTCAACAAGCGGTACAAAAAGCGGACAGCCTTTTGCGGTGAAGTTTGCCTCCGGCATAAGTTTTGATGTAAGTTTTTCATAAGAGCCGCTGGCAACGGTTGCCATGGTTGCGATAAGTCCGATGTTCTTGTTCTTTGTTGCAGAAACCGCGGCTTTAACTGTAGGCTCCAGAACGCCCATACAGGGGATTTTTCTTCCCTCGCCGATGTTTTCTCCAAGTACGGAGCTTACCGTTCCGCAAGCGACGAGAATCATCTTAACGTTCTGCTTTTCAAGAAAATCCATGCACTGTTTTGCATATTCTTTTATTATGTGAGGGCTTCTGCTGCCATAAGGCACTCTGCCCGTATCTCCGAAAAAGACTATATCTTCTCCGGGAAGGATTCTTCGAAGTTCCCTTACTGCGGTTAAACCGCCAAGTCCGGAATCGAAAACGCCTATTGGTCTGTTATCCATAATTTTCCCCTTTCGTAAGAGGTTGTTTTGCCTTCCCCTTTTTATTCGCAGGCAAGTTCCAAAAGTCTGTCGATGAGTTCGGAATAGGAGATTCCGGTGCTCATGATAAGCTTCGGATACATGGAGATATTGGTGAATCCGGGAAGAGTGTTCGGTTCATTAAGAACGATTTTTCCGGTTTCGCCGTTGATGAGGAAATCGACCCTTGTAAGTCCGCTGCAGCCAAGAACTTTATAGGCTCTTTTTGCGGTTTCGCGGATTTCTTCTGCAACAGAATCGTCGATTCTTGCCTTAAGGAAGGTTTCGCTCTCGTCATTAAAATATTTTGCGTCGTAGCTATAGAATTCATCCGCAGGAACGATTTCTCCAGGGCCGCCGACGAGAAGTTCGTCGTTGCCGAGCACGGCACATTCAACCTCGATAGGATTGAGCACCGCTTCTTCGATGATGATTTTTACGTCGTGCTCAAAAGCAAGCTCCATAGCTTCTTTGAGCATATCGGCGGATTTTACCTTGCTGATTCCAACGGAGGAACCTGCATTTGCCGGTTTTACAAAAACCGGCCAGCCGAGTTCATGCTCAACAGCTTTTTCTGCCGCATCAAAATCGGTGTTTCCTTTAAGGAATGTAAGCCATTTTACCTGTGCAATTCCGGCACCGGAAAGAAGGGTATGGCAAACGTCTTTATCCATACATGCGGCAGAAGAAAGAACCTTACAGCCAACATAGGGGATTCCTGCGATTTCAAGAAGTCCCTGCATGGTTCCGTCTTCGCCGTTTTTTCCGTGAAGAACCGGGAAAACAACGTCGATGCGAAGTTCTTCCCAGCCGTTTTCGGTCTGGATCATAGCGCCATGAACGGTTCTGTCCGGGCAGATAAAGGCTTTTTTAAGATGTTCGGAATCGTTATTCCATTCATGGCCGCGAACTTTTTCGATATCGCCGTCATAAAGGAACCATTCGCCCTGCTGGGTGATTCCGATAAGAACAACATTGTATTTTTCTCTGTCAACGTTTTCCCAAACGGAGGAAACGGATACACAGGAAACATCATATTCACTTGAAACTCCGCCAAAAAGCAGAGCAAGGGTTTTCTTTTCCATTTATGTAAAACCTCTTTTCGGTTTTTAATCATATTTAGCCTTCCCCTTGAGGGGAAGGTGGATTTTTGCAACTTGTTGCAAAAAGACAGATGAGGTGTTGTTATAATTAACGCCGCTGCTGCGCAATGCGGCTACACCTCATCAGTCACCTTCGGCGACAGCTTCTCCTCAAGGAGAAGCCTAACTTTTCAGCATTCTCCGGCAAGAGCCTTAAGAACGCCCATATATGCTCCTGCAGGGTCGCTGAGGAATTTTTCCTTTGCGGCAAGAGCCTGTTCCATGGTCGGCATAAAAAGAGAAAGAGCCATAAGGTCTGTTCCGATATCCGTTACACGGATGTGGAGCATATATCCGTCCTCTGTTTTAGAGATGGAAACAAGGTTTTCTTTTTCTATGCGGCGGCGCTGGATTATATTCTTTGCGTTTTCTGCGGATTTTTCTCTTACGGAAAGTGGAAGATCGTTTTCAAGGGTTCTTGCGGCGGCTTTTCCCTTTTCTGTAATAGTATATTCGTTTATTCCGGCTTCTGTTTTAAAGCTTACGATGCAGCCAGTATCCCGGAGTTCACCAAGGGCATCCGCAAATTCAAAATAGTTTGCGGTTCCGTCCGTAAGGATGGATTCGGTCATTTCATCAAAGCTCATGGGTTCGCCAAGTTCCGCAAGGATATGGCAGATAAGTATTCTTATTTCTCGTCCTTCAGTAAGACCTCCGGGTCTGATTCCGGCGGTAAAGGTTTCTTCCATTCTGCCCATTCCTTTCAGGTTAAATTTTTAGAGAATATTTCGGTATATCGAAGAACATCATCGGTTCTTTTTGATTCCATAAGGCAGATTCTGTCTGCCAAAATCGGTTTATCCGGAAGGAGAGATTCGATTTTTGAATAATCAAAATCCTCATCCGGAAGAAATTTTCTTGCGAGGGTTATATGGGGGATAAATTCTCTTTCCTCTGTTTCGATTCCGATTTCATCAAGGCTTTTCTTTATGATTTTTTGGAGGTTTTTAAGGTTTTCGTTCTCCTCTGTTCCAACCCAAAAAATCCCCTTATCGAATGTTCCCGTTTTATAAAAACGGTATTCAAAAGCCGGAAAATCAATGGCAGAGATGGCTTTTTCTATATCATTTTTTCGCTCTGTTTCGCCGATAAAAACAAGGGTAAGGTGATAATTTTCCGGGATGGAAAATCTTCCGCCGGCAGATTCTTCTGCCTCTTTTGATGCGGAAAAAAGAGCGTTTTTTGTTTCATCATCAAAGCAAAGAGCGATAAAAAGCCTCATTTTACTCCTCCGTAAAACCCACAAACGGAGGGACCTTTATAAAAAGTCCCTCCGCATAAAATATTTTATCAGTCGGTTTTTACGCATTTATGAGGAATTTCGTGCTTCTGGAAAAGCTGTCCGCATCTGGTACATTTCCATGCCCAGGGGTGTTCACCGGTAAATTCGAGCGGACCTTTGCAGTCAACATATTCCGGCTCTGCGGCTTTTTCTTCCTCTTTATGTTTTGCTTCGCCTGCGGCTTCAGCAAGACGCTGTTTTCTCTCTTCATGGCGTTTGCGATAGAAGTTCGGGTCATAAGCGGTCATGCCTTCGGAATCGGTTTCGGGTTTAACCTGGTTATCCGGTTTACGTCTTTCTTCTCTTACCGGAGGGACGTATTCGGTAACGGTATATTCTTCTTCCTCTTCTTCAGCGGGAGCTTCTTCGGCAACCGGTTCTTCCTCGATTACTTCTTCCTCTTCTGCTTCTTCGGAAGGTTCTTCATAAGAAACCTCTTCTTCGATAGCTTCTTCCTCATAAGCGGGTTCTTCATAAACCTCTTCAACAACCGGCTCTTCGATAACTTCTTCGATGATTTCTTCCGGTTCTTCAATAACAGGTTCCTCGATTACAGACTCCGGAGCTTTTTCACGCTTCGGTGCAAAGGGGTTTACCCATTCTTCATCGGGGATGGATTTATAAGGGTTCGGAGCGGGAATGGGTTCCGGCTGAACTTCGGGAACTGCTTCCGGACGAACGGGTTTAAAAGGGTTAACGTATGCAGGAGCAGGCTGGGGCTGTGCCATAGGAGGCTGCTGGGGCATGCCGTAAGGATTCTGCTGATACTGAGGCATCTGCTGGGGCATACCATAAGGGTTCTGCTGGTACTGCATCTGCTGAGGATTCTGCTGATACTGCATCTGCTGTTGGGGCATTGCATAGGGATTCATATAGGGGTTCATATAAGGGTTGGGAGCCATCTGCTGCTGAACAGCTGCAACGCGCTGTGCAACCATGGTTTCAACCTCTGCGCGGAATGCGGAAATTTCTGCTTTGATGCTTTCTGCGGTATCGTCTGCGATTTCTGCGCGAAGTTCATCAAGACCTGCTTCTGCTTCTTCCGGTTCAGAAATTTTTGCAAGAGCAACAGCGGTTTTTGCGGCAAGTCTTGCGTTGTTATAAACAAGCTCGATGTTGGAATCGAGGCTCATTCCGCCGGTCATCTCTTTTACGAGAGTAAGGAGGAAAGGAGTAAGTTCCTTGCCTTTGATGTTATTTTCCTCTGCCTTTTTAACGGCGATTTCGATAGCTCTGTCTGCCATGCCTTTGGACATTGCGTATTCCTTGGGAATGGGGTTGCCAACAAGCATACCGCCGTGGATTTCGCAGTCGAGTTTGATTTTGAATGCTTTTGCAAGTTCATCGGGGGTATCAATGCGGTAATCAACGCCGAATCCGCTTTCTCTGCAATAGAATGCAGGAAGTTCGTCAGTGCCGTATCCGATTACCGGAACGCCTTTGGTTTCAAGATATTCAAGGGTAAGACCGATATCAAGAATGGACTTTGCACCTGCGCAAACAACCATAACGTCGGTTCTTCCGAGTTCTTCAAGGTCAGCAGAGATATCCATGGTGGTTTCTGCTCCGCGATGTACACCGCCGATTCCGCCGGTTGCGAAGATTTTAACCCCTGCCATAGCGGCAATAATCATGGTGGAAGCAACGGTTGTTGCACCATCAAGACCTTTTGCGGCGATGATAGGAAGATCGCGGCGGCTTGCCTTTGTGATCTTCTGACCCTTTTTGCCGAAATATTCGATCTCCTGTTCGGAAAGACCGACCTTGAATCTACCGCCGATAATAGCGATAGTTGCAGGAACAGCACCCTCCTGGCGGATTATTTTTTCAACATTTCTGGCGGTATTAACGTTCTGGGGATAGGGCATACCGTGGCTGATGATAGTGGATTCCAATGCGACGACGGGTTTTCCGTTTTCAAGAGCGGCTTTTACCTCCGGCGCAATATCAAGATACTTTGCAAGATTCATGGAAACTGGCTCCTCCTTCATAGGCGAACTTTTACTTATATATAATAATAAAAATAAGCCGCTTTGTCAAATGGTAATTGCAAAGCAAGGGCAAAATGGGTATAATATTTTTAACAAACCCCTCGGCAAACGTGAATCCCTCCACCGTGCCATACGGCAACGGTTACCTTCCTTTTAGGCAAGGGAGGCAATTTTGAAAGGAGATTATATATGAAAATTGCTAAAAATTTCAGCGAGCTTATAGGAAATACTCCCATGCTCGAACTTTGTGCAATAGAGGAAGAATTCGGTCTTTCTGCAAAGATTTTTGCAAAGCTTGAGGGACTTAATCCCGGCGGAAGCATCAAGGACAGAGTTGCGTGCTCAATGATTGATGAAGCAGAGAAAAACGGCATGCTCAAGCCAAATTCTCTTATCATAGAACCCACCAGCGGCAACACCGGAATCGGTCTTGCGGCGGTTGCGGCGGAACGCGGATACCGCTGTATCATCATTATGCCGGATACCATGAGCATCGAACGCAGAGCCGTGCTCAAGGCTCTTGGTGCGGAACTTATCCTTATTGACGGCGCTCTTGGAATGACCGGATGCATCGCAAAAGCGAAAGAACTTATTGAAGAAAACCCCGGTTCTTTTATGCCGGCGCAGTTTAAAAATCCGGCAAATCCTCTTGCTCATATTCTTACAACCGGCCCGGAAATGGAAGAACAGATGGACGGAAAAATCGATATTTTTGTTGCAGGAAGCGGAACCGGCGGAACGGTAAGCGGCTGTGGAAAATATCTTAAAGACCATATCCCCGGAGTAAAAATCGTTGCAGTAGAGCCTGCGGCTTCGCCTCTTCTCAGTGGAAAAGGTCCCGCAGGAAAGCATAAAATCCAAGGAATCGGCCCGAACTATATCCCGGATAACGTCGATTTTGATGTTATCGACGAAGTTATCTCCGTATCTAATGAGGACGCCTATGAATACGGAAGGCTCATCGCAAAAAAACAGGGATATCTTGCGGGAATTTCTTCCGGTGCGGCTCTTTGCGCAGCAATCGAGCTTGCAAAACGTCCGGAAAACGCCGGCAAAAACATAGTCACCATCTTCCCGGATACGGGCAACCGCTATCTTTCCGGAGATTATCTCGGCTAACAAAAAAGCACCCGAAAGGGTGCTTTTTTGGTTGAAAGTTTAAAGTCGATAGTTGAAAACCGTAGGGGCGACCCTATGTGGTCGCCCGAAAACAAGGAACCCGGAGGGTTAGCCTTCCCCCAAGGGAAAGGCTAATTGGAATCCCTCAGTCTTTCGCCTTTGGCGAAAGCCAGCCCCCTTTAGGCAAGGGGGCCTTTTTGTTTTATGGGAGTCTTTTAAGGCCGTTTTCCGAAAGCTCATAGATTTTTTCGCAGACTTCGGCGATGTATTTTCTGTCATGGGAAACGCTGATTATAACTCCGCCGAAATTCTTTAGAACTTCCCTTATCTCCGGATTTGAAAGGGGCGAAAGATTTCTTGTTGGTTCATCAAGAATCAATACGTTGTAATCTCCAAGCGCCATTTTTGCAAAGAAGAGTTTTGCTTTCTGTCCACCGGAAAGTTCCTTTGCAGGATGGCTCATTTCGTCGGCGGTGAATTTTATGCTTCCGAGATAGGTTCGGATTTTCGTGCGTTCTTCTTTTGTTCCGCCGTTCATCAAAAGTTCAACCGGGTCTTTATCAAGGTCAAAGCCTTCCTCATAGTTTTGCGGCATATATGCCGCTTTTATATCTTTTCGCGGAAGAAGTTCTTCCGCGATTTTTTTAAGAAAAGTTGTTTTTCCGGCGCCGTTTCTTCCGATTATGCAGATTTTTTCTCCGCCGGAAACTTCAAATTCAATTTCGCCGCAAAGGCGTTTTTCTCCGGCAAAAAGCTCCGGAATTTTCATGGAAACAACCTTTTTTCCGTTTGGGATTTTTGCGTTTTCTCCGAAGCGAAGAAAAATCGCCTCTTCTCCCTCGGGCATCTGGGTAAGATTTTCTTTCTCTTTTTCAAAGCGCCTGCCCATGGATTTTACGGAGTGCATCTTCTTTTTAAGAAGTCTTCCGCCGGCAGGGTCCTGCCTTGATATGTTCTCCTGCTGGTGTTCGACTTTTTGATAAATCTGGCGATAGCGGTCCATCTTTTTATCAAAATCCCGTTTTTCGCTTCTTGCAAGCTGCTCCTGTTTTTCAAAACCGAGGAGCCTTTCGTCAACGTATCGGCGATACGGGAGCTTTGCTACGGTGCATCTTGCCCGGGTTTTTCTTCGGAGCTGTTCCATATGTATAATCATATTTGCGCTGCGCTCCAAAAGGGTTTCGTCATGGGAAATATAGAGAACCGGAACATCGGAGGATGCGATAAATTCCTCCAGCCATTCGAGAGTTTCGATATCGATATCGTTGGAAGGCTCATCAAGAAGGAGCATATCCGGCTTTTTTGCGAGAACTGCCGCCATTCGAACTTTCACTTTTTCTCCGCCGGAAAGGGTTTTCATCTTTCTTTCGGAATCAAAAATATCCGCATCTATGCAAAGCTGCATGGCGATTTCATAAAGTTCATAGGGCAAAAGTTCGTCCATGCCGTTTTCTCTGCAAAATTCCGCAACGGTTTTCTCTTTATCTTTTTCGCCGATTTCCTGAGAAAGATATCCGAAAACCGTTCCGTTTTTTATAATTTCGCCGGAATATTCAATATAATTTTCAATAAGTTCAGGGTCATAAATCAATTTCAGCAGGGTGGATTTTCCGTTGCCCTCTTCGCCGATGATTGCCGCTTTATCCCTATCTCCGATTACAAAAGAGAGGTCTTCTGAAAGGATATGCAAATCTTTTGTATGGCACATGGAAAGATTTTTTATCTGTAACATAAAAAGCCTCCTTTTTTAGAGATTTTGGATTTTTTTATTCGAGAAGGGTTTTTAAAATCCCATCGCAGCCTTCGTTAATATCGCGCCATGTTGCTTCAAAATCGCCGCTGTACCATGGATCCGCAACCTCGCCAGGTCTTTCGGTATAATCCATCAAAAGGCGGATTTTATTTTCCGGGTCGCTTTTAACGATTCGGAGCATGTTGCGCATATTCCAGTTATCCATTCCGATTATGAGGTCATATTTTGAATAATCCTCTTTTGTCATCTGGCGCGCTCTTTTACCATCGCAGTTTATACCGTTTTTAGCAAGGAGTTTTTTAACCGGAGGATAAACCGGATTTCCGATTCCGTTCCAGATTTCCTCCGTGCTGGTTGCGGCGGAAGCAATCTCGAACTGATGCTCGAGCTTTGCTTTTTTAACTTTTTGCTTCATAACAAATTCCGCCATCGGGCTTCTGCAGATGTTGCCGTGGCAGACAAACAGGATCTTCACCATATCCAAAACCTCACTTTCGTAAGGATATTGTATCACAGGCTGCGACCGTTCGGCAAGAGTTACGCATCTATAGTAGATGACGAAAAATCGGCTTTTTGGAAGCGGAACAAATACCCAACAGCATAGGTATAAAAATTCCGCTACCTGTATCATAGTCGAATTTACGGCTATGGGCGGGCAGCGGGAATGAGTGGATAAAGTGACTTGAATTTCCTATGCAATCGGAATATAATTATAAAAACAAAATTTCTGTCAAAAATGGCGCAAAGGAATTGTTGTATATGGCAAAATCAGTTGAAGAAATACGCAGAGAGAGCGTAAGGTTCAGTAATGCTTGCATCAATAATGAGATACGCAAACGGCTTACACGGGGGTTTTATTTTGACGAAGTCCGTGAGCTGGAGTTTATTGAAAGGCGCATACAACAGACAAAGGAAAACATCACATATTATTATGGTGGTTTTGCTCTGGATGCTGATGTTGTAGCTATGATTGATGAACTTCGCAAGAAGTGCGTTGCAAAACTGAGAAAAGATGCAGCCTTTGAATTAGAGTGCTATGAGAAAAGAAAAGCAAAGGGGGAATCTCTGAGCAGCATTGAATATCTCCGCACACAAGCCGCTAATCATACTGCAAAGGCTAATTCAATTCAAAGGACACTTGATGCTATTGAAGCAGAAAAACGGAGAGCCGCAGAACAGAAAGCAGCGGAAGAACGCAGAAAAGCGGAACAAGCGGCGAAAAGGCAAGAGCAGTTAAACAAGGTAAAGAAATATAGCTTGCCTGTTATCTTGGTTGTGGTGCTTCTAATTATTGGGTACTCTGTACTTGATAAGATGGTTATTCAACCGAGAACATACGAAAAGAACTTTGAAATTTTCAAAGCTGAGTATGAATCCAATTTATTTTCTGTTTTGGAAGAATATTCTTTGACTTATAGTTCTATTGAATATACCGAACTCGTACCTGACTATGATTTGGACTATTGGGAAACTGAGCGCATTAACGAATATGAGGTATGGGTATATTTCGATTGCGATGCACCCAGTTCTGCTAAAATCTACGAAATAATTGGTGATATTAATTGGGCGAACCACAATTATCTACTCAGCAATACATATGAACTATTAGATGATGGTGAATATGTTAGGGATGATACAAAGGAAACTGGATTCCATGATGTAAATACTCTCCTTATTTTCAATGATGGATGCAAGTACAAGAAGGATTTTCAGACCCTTTACAAGGATGGAAAAGAGGAATGGAAGAAGAACTCCACCTATACACCGCCATCCTCTAACAAGACAGACAATGCTCCTTCGGGTGAATGTATGTACCCTGAATGTGACCACAATCGAGCACCAGGCAAATACTATTGCCATCAGCATAAATGTAGTGAGAGTGGCTGCAGCAACTCAACCAGTTTGCTGATAGATTATTGCGACCAACATAACTGCACCTATGGTTCGTGTTCTGCACCGAGGTACAAAGCGGTAGGTAGCACATATTGTCAACGGCATTATATTGAAAGCCAACAAGATTGATATTTGGTATTAAGCATACTTGCATACTGGAGGTACTATGGATAGATTTACTACAAATGATGGAAGAAACATCCGTTTCCAAGTAACGGACAACTATTCTGAAAAGCCGAAGCCGATTCATGGGGAGGATAAAATCGGTAGATTTCTGCACTTCTATAATGATGATACTGGTGAGTTTATCAAAATGAAGCGCATTTGGGGTACATATGATGAAATGCAAAACATCTCTGCCATAGATGCCAAATCACATTTCGAAGGAGATTGAGTGACACCAAAAAACAGCCGCCGACCTGATGGTCGGCGGCTGTGCTAGTTCGTGTCATGTTGGGGCAAAATGTGGTTATTTTGTAAAGTAGTAAGCGAGTAGTACAAATGGGGTCAACCCGTTGCAAAGGCTGGTATAGCATTGTATAGCTTGGTATGCCGTGCCTGGCTTAAATCTTGCCGTGGCAGACGAAAAGGATTTTTATCATATTTTAAAACTCCTGTCAGGATAAATTCAGTCCTAGACGGCTGTAAACTGTTTTTATACCCTTGCCAAGCCGTCAACACTGAGTACTACACCGGTTATATAGCTTGCTTCATCGGAAGCAAGGAAAACAAAGGCATTGGCAATATCCTCCGGCTGTCCAAGACGGCGCAGAGGAATCTGTGCAATCATCGGCTCAATAATCTCCTTCGGAACAGCTTTCATCATATCCGTTTCCGTAATTCCGGGAGCAACCGCGTTAACACGAATGCCCTTAGGGCCAAGTTCTCTTGCAAGAGATACTGTAAGGCCGTTTACTGCAAACTTGGATGCAGGATATGCAAAGCCGCTGGGCTGTCCGGAAATACTGACCATGGAAGAAGTTGAGAGAATAACTCCCTTGCCTCTTTCAGACATATATTCGATAACCGCACGGGTTGCGTTAAAAACGCCTTTTACGTTTAAATCCATAACTTTATCGAAGGTATCCTCTGTATAGCTCATAAATGGTGTGCTTTCAGATATACCTGCGTTGTTAACAAGGATATCCACACAACCGAATTCTTTTATCGCATCATCAAACGCCTCTTTTACGGATTCTAGGCTTGCAAGGTTTGGGCTTATGCCTTTAATTTTTGCTTCAGGATATTTTTCTTTAAGCAGAGAAACTGCTTTTTTGGCAGATTCATCGGTGCTTGCAGTAATAATTACGGCAGCGCCTTCTTCTATGAATTTATCTGCAGTTGCAAAACCGATTCCGCGGCTTCCACCGGTGATGATTGCAACTTTATCTTTTAATCTCATTCTGTTTGGCTCCTTTGCTGTGAGTTTAATCTATATTATATTATAATCTATGATTGTACACCATTCAATGACTTAATCACAAAACTTTTTTATTACTCGAAGGCTCTGAATTATCGGTAACATAATACAATTATAGAAAAACTTTGTTTTGAGTTCACCACATTCCAGCTTTCTCCCATTCATTTATACGATGTAATTCAGGATAAACTTTAAACCCTCCCATCAGCTTACACTGTTTACTTTATCTGTGAAAAAGAATATAATTTATAAAAAGTGGCATTTTAAAAAATCTTGTGTTGCGTTTTTTCCGGGAAAAGG
>JAFYOZ010000151.1 GCA_017547705.1 Oscillospiraceae bacterium | reverse complement strand
GTTATTTGGGAGAATGAGGGGGAACTTTCTCTCGTATCTTATGACAGCGAAAATGATGAATCCGTATTATATCCGGGAACAGAAGAAAAACAATTCCATTTTAAAAGAGAAAATGTTAAACTTTGGGTAAAAGAAGAATAAAAAAAGAGGAGGCGCTGCCTCCTCTTTTTTATTCGATGCTTTCCGCATGGATCACAGCAAAATATTTATCAAGATATACCTTGTATGCAATGGCAATAATGGTGTTGCGAAGCATGGTTTTTGTATCGTTATTATCCGTTCCAACCGTATCGAGATTCTCTTTTATTCCGAAAACATAGCTTATTACGTTTTCAAATTCGCAGCAGAAATAGTCGTATGCTTTTTTTGAAGTATAGATTTTTTCCTGCATTTCAAAAAGAAGGCGGATATCTTCCATAGAGAGAACGTTTTTTGCAATGGCGATAAAAAGAAGATGTGCAATCTGTTCCCTGTCATACTGCTTTTTTATCGGGTTGGAAACAAGGCCTTTTTTTACATAGTTGCTCACCATTGAACCGGTAAGAGAAAAATTTCCGAGAGGTTCAAGATATTCGGAAATGTATTTTACAACCTGCTCAAGATAAAGCCCAACATTTGGGATATCGTTATATCTTGGAAGATAAAAATCTTTTATGGAGGATTTTATCTCATCTTTTATAGTTTCGTTCATTAAAAAGCACCTCCCGGACGATGTTATAAATTTTATATCAAAAAACATAAAGTGTCAAGAGAATATCTGTTTATAGGTTATTAAAAAACTCTTGACAGGTTTTTTGATATGCGTTAAAATAATCCTCATAAACTGATGTGTTTTTTAGGAGAATATTATGACTTATAAAATTATTTCGGATTCATCATCCAACGTATATAGCTTCCCGAATATTGATTATAAAAGCGTTCCGCTTAAGATAATAACCGCAACAACAGAATACGTTGACGATGCTGAACTCGATGTTGAAAGAATGGTCAACGAAATCAGAGATACCAAAGGAAAATCCGGAACTTCCTGCCCCAACGTAAACGATTGGCTTGAAGCTTTTGGAGATGCGGATATCGTTTTTGCAATAACCATTACAAGCAAACTTTCCGGAAGCTATGCTTCCGCAATCGAAGCAGCAAAAATTTATGAGGAAAACAAACCCGGCGCAAAGGTTTTTGTTGTTGACAGCCTTTCAACCGGCCCTGAAATGCATCTTATTATAGAACATATAAGCGACCTTATGCTTAAGGAAGCAAGCTTTGAGGAAATCAGAGATTCTGTAACCGAATATGCAGACCACACTCACCTTATCTTCTCTCTCCAGTCTCTTACCAACCTTGCAAGAAACGGAAGAGTCAGCCCCGCTGTTGCAAAAATTGCCGGAGTTCTCGGAATCCGCGTTATGGGCGCAGCAACAGAAGGCGTTTTGGATCCGCTTCATAAAGTTCGCGGAGAAGCAAAAACTCTTGATATTATGTTTGATGAGATGAAAAAACGCGGTTTTGATAACGGAAAGGTTAGAATTGCACATTGTCTTAACCTCGAATCCGCAGAAATCATCAGAGATAAAATCCTCTCCGAATTCCCGAAAAGCGATATCATCATCGAAGAAAACGGCGGTCTTTGCAGCTTTTATGCAGAGCGCGGCGGACTTCTTATTGGCTTTGAGGGAAAATCCAAAAAAGAAATCTAATCTTATTTTTTCATACCCTTCCGATTTGAGGAGCAAAAAAACCGCCGTTTCCGGCGGTTTTGCTCTTTTATAGGGTTATTATGATATATTCTCCCTCTGCGGTTTCAGCTTCCAAAAAGTTCCAACCGTTTTTAAAATGCTTTCTGCATTTATAAAATGCCCGGACGAACTTTCTGCATTGGGAAGAGGTGACCTTTAATCCGGAACCTTTTTTGTTCAGGAAGAGCGGCGCAAAGGTTGCGGAAACGCTGTTCAGCCCAAGCCGGGTTGGAATCGAAAGATTAAAGACGGTTTTTTCTCCCTCTGTAACTTTAATTTTCATAAAATCACTCCACAAAAATATTGACCTTATCACCATAGGCGGATTCAACCTCTACAAGATTTCCGATGGCGCCTTTTTCAATCATCTCGAAGATTTTTGCAAAGTCGATGCTTTTCATCGCCTCGTTTCCGGAAAGCTGGGGTACTTCCATTCCGGATTCAATGCAGACTTTGATAAGGGCGCAGGGGATATTTACTTTTACTTTATCGCCGTCTTTGGAATCAACCATGATGCGAAGCATCATATCTTTTATATCTTTGCGGATTTCTTCCGGAACGAAGGCGGCTTCTGTCTCCTGCTTGCCGGAAAGAAGTTCGTCAACGCTGATTCCGAGGATTCTTGAAAGATTCGGAAGCAGGGAGATATCCGGGCAGGAGATATCGTTTTCCCATTTAGATACCGCCTGGGGCGAAACGGAGAGCATTTCCGCAAGTTCATCCTGTTTTATATTTTTAAGCTTTCTGTTTTCAGAGATCCTTTTTCCGATGGTTTCCATATTATATAATTCCTTTCGTTTTGTTTATGAAAATTTTCTCTCCGGAGTATGGCTTAATTCTATCACCCGAAGCGGAAAAAATAAAGAAATCAAAGGTTGATTTTGCCCAAAAAAGCACAACCGCCGGTTGTTTTTTATAAAACCGGCGGTTGTTTTTATGTTTTTTATGAAAAATCAGTCTTCGGGAACAAGATTCTGGGTCATAAAGATTCCCTCTTCATAAACGCAGTCCTCTATAAATCCAACGGATTTATAAAGGCGCTGTGCAGGGATATTAAAACGGTTAACACCGATGGAAAGGCGCTTTGCGCCGGCTTTTTTAAGATAATCCACAGCAAAACGGAGCATGATTTTTCCAAAGCCACGTCCCTGATATCTTTTATCAATAAGGACGATTTCGATAGTATAGTCGCCTTTTTTCTTATCTACGGAAAGATCCAAAAGTCCAACAGCCCTTCCGCCTTCCATCTCCACAAAGAGCTTATGATTTTTGTGTGCGGCGGCATAGGCGATGGTTTCATAAGCGCCGCAGACAAATTCTCTCTGTTCCGGAAGAATTTCAAGAGCGGATGCCTGACGCCAGTTTTTTGCTCCATAAGGAACCATTTTTGTGTTCTTCGGATAAGTGAAAAGGGGTTCTATCTCTGTGCAGCAATCCTTCGAGAAGGAGAGATAGTTGCTGTCGCCTTCCTCAATATATTTTCCGGGGCAGTTTTTGATTCGCATATAGCAAAAATCGTTTTCCGGATCGAAATACATTGTCGCTGTTTCGAAAGATTCGAACTCCATATAAAAACAAAGCATTCCGCGGAAGCTGCTGAAACCGAGTCCTTCGTTATCTTTATCCAGTTTTGTTGCGGCTTTCCACTGCTTTTCGGAGAAGATTTTGCGGTTCATAATTCCGAGCATCAGCTTTTCAAGGTCGGAAACAGTGGAGGAAAAGAAGCGGTAATCGGTATTTTCGAGGTTAAAAGGGATATTCTCCTTGTTTCTGTAACGGGTATAAAGCGGAAGAGCGGTTTTATCCATACCCATTTTTGTTTCTGTCATATCAAGAGGCATGAAAATATGCTTTTCGGCAAATTTCTCAAGAGACATTCCGCTTGTACGTTCAACAATTTCCCGAAGGAAAAAACGTTCACTGGAACTGTAATCCCCGGAAACACCGGGTTCGTGCTCAAGAGTTTTTCCCTCGAGGCTTTTGAGCACCGTTTTAAAAGAATAATCCTTAAGATAGAGCTGCATATCATATTTTCTGCGCTCGATATCCGAAAGAGAGGAATATTCTTCGTTTTCATGGAGTTTTCGGAGAATTTCGCCGTAATAAAAATCGCGGATTCCGGATTTGCCGGCAAGAAGCTGGCGAAGGGTGATTTTATTTGCGTGCTCAAACTCCGGAATGAATCTGGAGATTTTATCCGAAAGGGAAAGTTTTTTCATATCCGCAAGAATGAGAATGCAAAGAGTGAGCATTCCGGAACAATCCAAAGGCATAAGATAGCGGCTTTTTTCGGTGATGGGAGTTTTGTTTTCGCTATCGCGCTCTGTAAAACCGTAGCAGGTGCTCAAAACGGTTTTGCCTTCGTGATTGAGAAGCAAAGCGCCGCTTTCTTCAAAAGTTTCTGCACTTTTGAGCAAAGTTTCCTTGATTTTACTGAAATCCGCTTTCATGCTATCTTAAACCTCCATTCGCAAAATGAACTTAGATTTTGTTTAATATCTCAAAAAGTTCCCCGGAATTATGTGCGATATAATCCGGAAGAAAGTTTTTGTCCTCTTCACAGTAATCACCGGGGTGATGCATAGCGACACAGATGACCTTTGCATCGGGGAAATCTTTTTTGAGCATGGCTTCGGAGTTTCTGCCGAAGGCAACATCAACGCTTCTGTCGCCGATATATACAAAGGTTTTGTTTCTGTTGGTAATTTCGAGCTTATCGAGCGCTTTTATAAATGCAGAACCGTGGGGTTTTTGCTCATCAAAGAGAACGTCATCAACTCCGATAACCGCGCCGAAATATTTGAGCACGTCCCGGTGCTCAAGGGACCTTTTTATGATTCCGGCGCCGTTTTGTGAACAGACCCCCATTTTTGTTTCCTTAAAATGTTCGAGGATTTCGATGATTCCGGAATAAAGTTCCGCTTCGGTCTTGTTTTTGAGCTGAACTTCGCCCCACATTTTTACTGCAAGGCGGGTCTGTTCATCAGTAAGTCCGTAACAGACATGATAAAGTTCGACCCAGTCGGAGATTCTTCCGTATGTATCCTGGAATCTTTCTCTTGATGAAAGGGGTTCCGGGATGTTTTCATAAATATCGGGGATAAAATTTGAAAGAACCTCAAGGCTTACCTCGATGGATTTTTTGGAGGAATCCATAAGGGTTCCGTCATAATCCCAAAGAATTGCTTCTATAGACATAAATCAGATTCCTTTTGTTATATTTTCAAAAGAGGGGATATCTGCATGGCAGTTGCGCTTTCCGCAAAGAACGTCGGTGCAGTTGCAACATTTAAGTGCATCATTGGTTCCCTCATAAAATCTTTCCGGATGAAGCGCAAAAGAAACTTCCCAGATTATAAGAACGATAACTGCGCCGGCACAAAGGCTCCATGTGAAAAATCCGGGAACAAAAACAAGGGGAGAGAACATCATCATATGGTCCCAGTTAAAAATCCTGCAGGTTGTGCAGCAGCGGTTTTTCATAAACCATACTCGGAAAGGGCACCAGAAAAGAACGCAGATAAGGTCACAGACATAAAAAGCAACGGAGAAAAGAAGAAGCATGTTTCTTCCGATGATTCCGGAAAAATAGAGAACACCAACAACGGCACAAAGAGCAAACCATGTAAGACCGATTTTTATGGTATCGCGGTTGCATTTTTTTATGTATTCCACAAGGTTTTGAACGTTACGGATGTTTTTTATTTCGGACGGGATAAAATCCTTGATGCTGAATTTTGTGGAACCGATGGGCAGAAATTTTCTGCTGGGGAAAATCTGGAGAAGCATATCATAAAGCCAGATAAGCCAAAGGATATGAAAAACGGAAAAACTTTTAAAAAAGTTCCAACCGCTCATAATATCATATTGCTCCGGAGCAAAAATCAAAATGAGAGCAGATGCAATAAGTGTAAAACATCTGAACAAAAACTTAAATTCGTATATTTTTCTGAATTTGGATACAACTCTTTTTATGGAAAACATTTTATACCTCTTTTATATTAAAGAATAAACAATTAATATAATAGCTTTAAACATATATAAAATCAAGTGAATTAATAAAAAAGAAAAGAAAAAACGGAACGCTTACAGCGTTCCGTTTTTTTATATTTATGCCTTAATTATTAATACTGGTCATCAATGCGTTTTCTGCCGATGAGGAAAAGTGCAACAGCAGCAGCAATGAGAATTACGAGAAGAACGATAATGATCCATGTCCATAAAGGAACACCGGATTTTTTGTTGTTGTCTTCTTCTTCAACGTCGCCGCCGATTACTTCAACTTCTTCTGGTTCGGAAGAAACGGGTTCTTCAACAACGGGCTCGGATTCGGAAGAGGGTTCTTCAACGGGTTCTTCTTCAACAGGTTCGGATTCGGATTCCGGTTCGGAAGAAGGTTCTTCTGCGGGTTTGGAAGATTCTTCAACTTTGGAAGAGCTTGCGGAAGAGGATTCTTCTTTAGAAGAACTTGCGGAAGAAGAAACAGCTTCGGTAACGGTTACTTCGAAGGTTGCGGTAACTGCGCTGTCGCCTTCGCCATAGGTTACGGTTACGGTTTTGGTTCCGACTTCTTCAAGCTTGGTGGTATCAACGGTGTATCCGGTGGTAACGTCTGCTGCAGTACCGTCGCCTTTGTGGATTCTGATCTGCATACCGGTAAGATCAAGAGTTTCGCCAACAGTATAGGTGAGTTTTGCAGGCTGTTTATAAATCTCAACACGGGTGACGGTGGTGGGATCGGTACGTTTTACGGTGATACGGAAATGGTCGCTGAAAGTTCCGAGGTTACCTTCCTGGTCCTTGGGAGCGTTAACAAAAACCTCGATGTTCATGCCGTCAACGTTGTCGGTATCAACATAGCCGGGTTTGATCCATGCCATATCGGTAACTTCATAAGTGAAAGGCTCGTATGCGGTTTTGTCTTTGTTGAGTTTATAAACGGTTGCATAAACGATCATACCGGTGGTATCGATTTCTTCGCCGGGATAATACTCGATTTTATTGGGCCATTTGTAAACGTCGATGGAATGCATAAAAGCAAAAGGAGCGGTTTCACCAACAGTGATGGTGTAGCTGGTTTTGTTTACGGAGTTACCGTCTTTATCCTTATAGTTTACATCAAAGCTGTAGGAACCTGCTTTGGTGGGAGTACCGGTAAGGAAAACGGTAAGAAGGTTCATGTTCTGGTCGTGGCTGTAACGCATTTCGCCGCGAAGGGTAAGACCCTCCGGAAGAGTTCCGCTATAGCTGAATCTTTCTGCACCTGCGATGGTAGCAAGAGCGTTTTCAAAAGGTCTGCCAACATATGCTCCGGAAACTTTCTGTGCTGCAAAAGCCTGCATCGGAAGAAGCAGGAAAATCATCATTGCTGCAAGAATTCCGCAAATAATTCTTTTTTTCATTTAGTATCCTCCTTAAGATTTTTAAAAGGCATAATTTGATACGATACTATTTTACGACAAATCACAAAAGACTGCAAGTGATTTTTAACAAATATACCCCAATATGGTAGCTTTTTTGGAATAAATAAGGTAAATTTTCTGTTAACATTGATATATTGGTAAAAAAATAAGCGGAAACATTGAAAAAAACAGGGTTTTGTGATAAAATAATAAAAACGATCTTTAAAAGACGGTACAGAGAGACCGGCAAGATCCGATGCACGCAAATATATGCGGAAAACTTTAATTTTGCGCGCAAAAGCGAAAAGAAGCTTTGATCCTGCCATCTCTTGTTGGCAGGATTTTTTATTTTTCCGAAAGGAGGCAAAAGCTTTGGAATATAAATCCGAACTTATGGATGCCGATGCATTAAAACGTTGCCTTATAAGAATTTCTCACCAGATTCTTGAACGCAACGGCGGAACAGAAAACCTTCGTCTTGTTGGAATAAAAACAAGAGGCGTTCCTATTGCAGAAATAATTCGCGATAATATTTTTGCAATAGAAGGCAGCAATGTTCCCGTCGGAACCATAGATATAAGCTTTTACCGTGACGATTTGGAAAATAATTCTTCCGAACCGAAAATAACCGGAGCAGATCTCCCCTTTGATGTTACGGGAAAGACCGTTGTTCTTGTTGATGACGTTATCAATACCGGAAGAACAACAAGAGCCGCCATCGACTGTCTTTTAAAGCATGGAAGACCGGCATATATCCAGCTTGCCGTGGTTATCGATAAGGGACACAGAGAACTTCCGATACGCCCGGATTTTGTTGGAAAAAATATTCCGACTTCCCGTGAAGAGCTTATTTCCGTTCGTGTTTTACCCATTGACGGGGAGTTTGGAGTTAAGCTTTTTACAAAATAATTTGATTTTTCAGGAGGACAAAAAAACAGATGAAACTCATCTACAACATCGAAGATAAGCCGAAATTTAACCAGCTTATCGTATTTGCATTCCAGCAGCTTCTTGCAATTATCACAGCCACCATCGTAGTACCGATTCTTGTTAACGCATACGGTGTCGTAAACCTTGAAATGGACCCTGCTGCAGCACTTTTTGGTGCAGGTATCGGAACCCTTGTATATCAGCTTTTCACCAGAAAAGAAAGCCCCGTATTCCTCGGAAGCTCCTTTGCATTCCTTTCTTCCATGTATTCCGCAACCGTTTTTGGATTCTTCGGAATAATCCTCGGTGCGGTTTTTGCAGGAAGCGTTTATGTTATTATTGCTCTCCTTATCAAAGCAGTTGGTTCCGGCTGGCTTAATAAACTTATGCCTACCGTAGTAATCGGACCCACTGTTGCACTCATCGGTCTTTCTCTTGCAGGCAACGCTGTTGCAGACCTTACCAAAGCTTCTGCAACCGGTGCAGCATACAGCCTTGCAGCAATCGTTTGCGGACTTTTCACCTTCGGTGTTACCATTCTTGTCTGTGCAAAAGGCAAAGGATTTATTAAACTTATTCCTTTTATAATCGGTGTTCTTTCCGGTTATGCTCTTGCTTCCGTTTTCACAATTATCGGAAATGTTACAGGAATCGATGCTCTTAAAGTTATCGATTATTCCGCTCTTGTTAACAATTTCAGCACCATCACCCTCGGAAGCTTCTTCCATCTTCCCAAATTTGCATTTGTTGAAGCATTCAAAGAACTTTCCGGCGGCGGTTTTGCAATGAAACTCGCAGATTTCGGAACCCTTATGCTTCTCTATGCTCCGGTTGCATTCGTTGTATTTGCAGAGCATGTTGCAGACCATAAAAACATTTCCTCCATCATCGAACGCGACCTTCTTAGAGAACCCGGTCTTGACAGAACCCTCCTTGGTGACGGTGTCGGTTCCATGGCTGGCGCATTCTTCGGCTGCTGCCCCAATACCACTTATGGCGAATCCGTTGGCTGCGTTGCTCTTACCAAAAACGCTTCCATCGTAACCATCAGAACTGCAGCTCTTCTTTCCATCTGCCTTGCATTCTTCAGCCCCTTTGTAGCATTTGTTAACACCATTCCCAGCTGTGTTCTTGGCGGTATCTGCACTGCTCTTTATGGCTTCATCGCTGTTTCCGGTCTTAAGATGATCCAGACCGTTGACCTTAATAAAGAACACAACCTCTTTGTTGTAAGTGCTATCCTCGTTCTCGGTATCGGCGGATTCATGCTCGATTTCGGTGCTCTCCAGATCACTTCCATCGCAGCATCCCTTATCGTAGGTATTATCGTTAACCAGATTCTTAAAGAAAAAGAAGCATAAAATTTTTATAAAACCATTAAAAATGCCCGGAAAATTCCGGGCATTTTTTTGTCAAGAAAAAACCAGAGAAAATATTTACGCAAAATTAGACCCGTAATTCTACATATCCTCCAATTGACCTTTTGGGTCGGATAAATTATAATATTGGGTAGCACAAATTTTCTTACGGAGGTAAATCTATGATCACAACTATTGTTAAAAGAGATGGAAGAATAGCAGATTTTAATATAGATAAAATTACAAACGCTATTTTTATGGCCGCAAAGGCAAACGGCGGAAGCGACTATGCTGAAGCAGAAGCTATTGCAAAAATGGTTGTTGATTATATAGAAAATACCGAGTGTATCGAGGTTCCGAAGGTTGAACATATCCAGGATACCGTTGAAAAAATGCTCATCGAAACCGGACATGCCAGAACCGCAAAGAGCTATATCCTCTATCGCGCAAACCGCAACAAAGTCCGCGAGATGAATACCCGCCTTATGAAGACTTTGGAGAGCCTTACTTTCCAGTCTGCAAAGGAAAACGACGTTAAGCGCGAAAACGCAAATATAAACGGCGATACCGCAATGGGAACCATGCTTAAATACGGAAGCGAATCTGCAAAGCAGTTCTATGAGATGTATATTCTCAATCCCCGTCATGCAGCAGCACACCATAACGGTGATATCCATATCCACGACCTTGATTTCCTTACCCTTACCACAACCTGCTGCCAGATCGACATCCTCAAGCTCTTTAAAAACGGATTTGATACCGGTCATGGCCATCTTCGTGAGCCCCAGGATATCGCAAGCTATGCAGCTCTTGCATGTATTGCTATCCAGTCCAACCAGAACGACCAGCACGGCGGACAGAGTATCCCTAACTTTGATTACGGAATGGCTCCCGGCGTTGCAAAAAGCTATAAAAAAATCTATTGCCAGAACATGGGACGCGCTCTTGAGCTTATTGCAGATGAAGAATGCGGCGACTGTGTTGCAAAAGGCATAATGGAAAAAGCAATCGAGGTCTGCGGAGAATGGCCGAAGTTTGAAGACGGCGAAAAATATAAAGAAGCAGAGCTCAAGATTCTTGTTGAAAAATACGGAAGGGAAATTGCAGAAAAAGCACAGGCTTTTGCATTCCGCCGCGCAGAAAAAGAAATCGACAGAGCAACCTATCAGGCAATGGAAGCTCTTGTTCATAACCTTAATACCATGCATTCCAGAGCCGGTGCACAGGTTCCTTTCAGCTCTATCAACTACGGAACCGATACCAGCCCCGAAGGCAGACTTGTTATCAAAAACATTCTTCTTGCAACAGAAGCGGGTCTTGGTAACGGCGAAACCCCGATTTTCCCCATTCATATTTTCAAGGTTAAAGAAGGCATTAACTATAACCCCGGCGAACCTAACTATGACCTCTTTAAACTTGCATGCAGAGTAAGTGCAAAGCGCCTTTTTCCGAACTTCTCTTTCATCGATGCTCCTTATAACCTCCAGTATTATAAAGAGGGACATCCCGAAACCGAGATTTCCTACATGGGTTGCCGTACCAGAGTTATCGGTAACGTATATGACCCGGAAAGAGAAATTGTTACCGGACGCGGAAACCTTTCTTTCACTTCCATAAACCTTCCCCGTCTTGCACTTTTGAGCAACCACAATATCGACCTTTTCTTCGATCAGCTCGATACCAGAATCAACCTTGTAATCGAACAGCTTCTTGAACGTTTTGAGATTCAGAAGAAAAAACATGTTAGAAACTATCCTTTCCTTATGGGACAGGGAATCTGGATCGATTCCGAAAAGCTCGGCCCGGATGATGAGGTTGGCGAAGTTCTTAAACACGGAACTCTTTCCATCGGCTTTATCGGACTTGCAGAATGCCTTAAGGCTCTTACAGGTTTCCATCACGGCGAAAGCAAGGAAGCACAGAATCTTGGTCTTGAAATCATCGCATACATGAGAAAGAGAATGGATGATGCAAGCGAAAAATACGGACTCAACTTCTCTCTTCTTGCAACTCCTGCAGAAGGCCTTTCCGGAAGATTTGTTCGTATGGATGCAGAAAAATTCGGAAAAATCCCCGGAATCACCGATAGAGATTACTATACCAACTCCTTCCATGTTCCGGTATATTATCCTATTTCCGCTTTTGATAAAATTAAAAGGGAAGCACCCTATCATGCTCTTACCAATGCAGGTCATATCACCTATGTTGAACTCGATGGTGACCCGCTCCAGAACCTTGATGCATTTGAACAGGTTGTTCGCTGCATGAAAGAATCCGGCGTCGGATACGGTTCTGTTAACCATCCTGTTGACCGCGACCCCGAATGCGGATACACTGGAATCATCGGTGACGAATGTCCTAAATGCGGAAGAAAAGAAGAAGACGGAAAACATTTTGAAAGAATCCGCCGTATCACCGGCTATCTTGTTGGTACTCTTGATAACTTCAATAACGCAAAACGTTCCGAAGTTTCTGACAGAGTTAAACATTCTGTTCAGGTAGAGGCAGAAGAAATCTGATAAAAAAACAAAAACCCGAACGCATTTTTCGCGTTCGGGTTTTCAGCATATTTTAAACGGAGAGATAAAATGGAAATGAAAACGCTGCGCCTTGCAGGTGTTGTAAGAGAATCCATTGTTGACGGCCCGGGAATAAGAATGACGATTTTTTCCCAGGGATGTCCACATCACTGCAAAGGCTGTCATAACCCGGAAACTCATGACCAAAACGGCGGATATATAAGTCATCCGGAAAATATTCTTAATGCAATAGACCAAAACCCTCTTTTACAGGGTGTGACCTTTTCCGGCGGAGAGCCTTTTGTTCAGGCAGAGGCTTTTGCAAAGCTTGGTGAGGAAATCAAAAAAAGAGGACTGCATATTGCAACCTATTCCGGATATACCTTTGAGGAGATTCTTTCCAACATAGAAAAAGGCAAAAACGGCTGGAAGGAACTCCTTTCCGTAACGGATCTTCTCATCGACGGAAGATTCATCCTTGAAGAACGTTCACTTAATCTTCTGTTCAGAGGTTCGAAAAACCAAAGGCTCATAGATGTTAAAAAGAGCCTTGAAAAAGGAGAGGCTGTTCTTTGGGATCCGGAGGAAGACAGCGGAGTTTTGAGGTATAAAAAATGAAGCAGCATAAATTTGAACTGACTTCTTTCCATCTTCATATTCTTGCAATGGCGCTGATGCTTTGCGACCATATGTGGCATACGGTTATTCCGGGAAACGATTGGATGACTGCAGTCGGAAGAATTGCCTTTCCGATTTTTGCCTTTATGACGGTGGAGGGTTTTTATAAAACAAAAAGTCTTAAAAAATATGCAAAAAGGCTTTTGTTTTTTGCTTTGATTTCGGAAATTCCTTTTAACCTTATGCTTTCCGGAAGCATTGTTTATCCGTATCACCAAAACGTAATCTGGACTTTTCTCATAGGTATGGGCCTTATGTGGATAAACGAAAAGGCGAAGGAAAAAGCTCTTTGGCTTAGGATTGCCGTAATAATCGGAAGCATCGTTTTCAGCTATATAATCGGCGCACTCACAATGGTGGATTATTATTACGGCGGACTTTTTATGATTCTTGTTTTCTATTTCTTCCGAAAGAAGAAATGGTATAATTTTATCGCCCAGCTTGTTTTGATGATTTATATAAATTCGGAAGTTCTTGGCGGATATTATTTCACCGTAGAAATTTTCGGAACGGAAATCGAAGTTGTTCGCCAAAGCCTTGCGGCTTTTGCGCTTATCCCAATTTGGCTCTATAACGGAAAACAGGGATACCATAATAAAGCGATAAAAGCGCTCTATTATTGGTTCTATCCTGCCCATCTTTTGATTTTATGGGCAGCCAGGGAAATAATCTGGTTTTTGGCATAAAATAAAGAAAAAATTCGATTTTTTCTTATCAAAACACTTGCAATTTATTAATTGTTATGTTAATATATTTAAAGTAATATGTTAGACTAAAGGAGTGGGAAGAAAAAACCCGCTCCTTTCTATTTACCGAAATATTTTTGGAGGTGTTTTTTTGGCAGAGGGTAAAAAGAAAAATACCGCGCAGATCTGTACTGAACTTGCCCTTCCCGTTGCGGAAGAACTGGGCGTTGAACTTTGGGACGTCCGTTTTGAAAAAGAGGGCACTGAATGGTATCTGCGCTTTTTTATTGACAAAGAAGATCTTAACATCGAGGACTGCGAAAACTTCAGCAGAAGAATGGACCCCATTCTTGATGAGGCAGACCCCATCGAAAAAAACTATGTTCTCGAGGTTTCTTCCCCCGGTATTGAAAGAAAACTTATGACCGACGAACATGTAAGACGCTATCTTGGCTATCTTGCAACTGTTAGATTTATCCGTGCTCCCGAAGGATATAACCAGCGTGAATTCCTTCTCCAGCTCGATGATATAAAAGAAGGCGTTATCACTGCTTCTTTCGAAGACGGAACCGAAATGGTCTTCAACAGAAGCGAAACCGCCTATATTAAACTTTACTATGATTTTAACAGTGATGACTGAGGAGGAGTTATAAAAAAATGAACGCAGAATTTTTTGAAGCCCTTGCACTTCTCGAAGTTGAAAAAGGTATTTCTGTTGAATACCTTTGCGAAAAAATCGAGAACGCAATCGCAATTGCAATCCGCCGCGACTATATCGGCACCGAAGACGTAAAAGTTATTATCAACCCCGAAACCAGAGCTTTTGAAGTTGCTATCAGAAAACTTGTTGTTGAAGAAGTTGAAGACCCCGCAAACCAGATTCTTCTTGAAACCGCAGTTAAATACAACAAAAAAGCACAGCTTGGCGAAGTTGTTGATATCCCGCTCGAAACCAAAGAATTTGGCCGTATTGCAGCACAGACCGCAAAACACGTTATCAAACAGGGTATCCGCGAAGCAGAAAGAGGCCAGGTTCTTAAAGAATTCCAGAGCCGCGAGCATGAAATCATTACTGCAACCGTTGTTAACACCGATCCCGTTCGCGGAAGTGTAACCCTTGAAATCGACCACAACGAAGCATTCCTTCTCAAGTCCGAACAGATTCCCGGCGAAACCTTTGAAGGCGGCGAAAGAATCAAAGTTTATGTTGTTGAAGTTACCGCTTCTGAACGCGGCCCCAAAGTTATGATTTCCAGAACCCATCCGGGCCTTGTAAAACGCCTCTTCGAGATCGAGGTTCCCGAAATCTATGAAGGCACCGTAGAAATCAAAGCAGTATCCCGTGAAGCAGGTTCCAGAACCAAACTTGCAGTATGGAGCAAAGATCCCGATGTTGATGCAGTCGGTGCTTGCATCGGTACCAGAGGTGCTCGTGTTGCAAAAATCGTTGATGAACTCGGCGGCGAAAAAATCGACGTTGTTCAGTATTCCGAAGATCCTGCAGAATTTATTGCAGCAGCACTTTCTCCTGCAAAAGTTGTATCCGTAGAGGTTGACCCCGAAGGTACAAAATCCTGCAAAGTTAAAGTTCCGGATGAACAGCTTTCCCTCGCAATCGGCAACAAAGGCCAGAATGCTCGCCTTGCTGCAAGACTCACCGGCTGGAAGATCGATATCAAACCCGAAAGCGGTTTCTGGGGTGAAGAGGAATAATTAACATACGAATCACAAAACTTTTCCGAAAGGAGGAAGCCTTTTTATGAAAAAAATCCCGATGAGAATGTGTACCGGATGCGGAGAAATGAAACCGAAGCGCGAGCTTATCCGAGTTGTTAAAAGCCCGGAAGGAGTTATTTCTCTCGATAAAACCGGAAGATCTCCCGGAAGAGGCGCATATGTCTGCCCAAATCCGGAATGCCTTAAAAAGGCAAGAAAAACAAAGCGCATAGAGCGAGTATTTGAAACCCAAATTCCGGAAGAGGTTTATGAAGCACTTGAAAAGGAGCTTGAGAATGACGCAGAATGACAGAATTTCCGGTTTTCTCGGGCTTTGCCGAAAAGCAGGAAAACTTGTTTTTGGCTTCGATATGACTGTTGAAGCTATGCAGAAAGGTTCTGCAAACTGTGTTCTCCTTTCCTGCGACTGTGCCGAAAGAACTGCAAGAAACATAAAGCGAATTGCAGAAGAAACCGGAACAGAAATTAAAATATTACCCCTTACAATGGACGAAATTGGTTATGCCGTTGCAAAACGTGCCGGTGTGCTCACCGTTTGCGACAGCGGCTTTTCAAAAAAAATAAAAGAGCTGTTGGATAACGGCACGCACACTGCATGAACAATGGGAGGAATTGCATAGATGACTGAAAACATTAAATATAAAGTAGCAGATGTCGCAAAAGACCTTAAACAGCCTGTAAAGGATGTTCTTGATGTTCTTGGCGAAAAATTTCCTGCTAAAAAGGCTCAGGCAGCCCTTACCGAAGAGGAGCTCAACTTCGTTTTTGAACATTTCACCAAAAAGAACGAAGTAAGCAGCTTTGCTCCTTATTTCGCAATGGCTGGTCAGCCCAAAACCGAAAAGAAAAAAGAAGAACCCAAAGCAGAAGCACCTAAAGCTGAAGCAAAACCTGCAGAAAAACCTGCTCCTGCACCCAAAGCAGAACAGAAACCTGCAGTAAAAGAAGAAAAGAAACCGGAACAGAAACCGGTTCATGAAGCAAAAGCAGAGGAAAAACCTGCTCCTAAAGCAGAGCAGAAACCTGCTGAACGCAAACCCGAAAATAACCGTAACCAGAACGGCGACAGAAAATTCGGTGATAAACCCCAGAACGTCGATCGCAAATTTGGCGACAGACCTCAGAACGGCGACAGAAAATTCGGTGATAAACCCCAGAATGGTGACCGTAAATTTGGCGACAGACCTCAGAACGGCGACAGAAAATTCGGTGATAAACCCCAGAATGGCGACCGTAAATTTGGAGACAGACCTCAGAACGGCGACAGAAAATTCGGCGATAAACCCCAGAACGGTGATCGCAAATTCGGTGATAAACCCGGATTCCAGAAAAACGACAGATTTGGCGAT
>JAFYOZ010000150.1 GCA_017547705.1 Oscillospiraceae bacterium | reverse complement strand
GTTCCGAAGCAGACCAATTTTGTTGCGGAAACTTTTCAAATAACCATCTATGCCAACATTGAGGAAATAGAAATTACCGGTTCGATCTCTCTTGAAATGAACGCGCAGAATTCCCGGAAAATCAAACTTGATGTTACGGGAGCAGCAAATGCCTATATCTATAATATAGACGCAGATTTTGTTGAAGCGGATGTTACCGGTGCCGCGGCGATTAATCTTTCCGGAAGCGCGGATAATTTTGAACTGGAACTGGACGGCGCCGGTGCCATTGACGCCAAATCCCTCATAGCGAAAAAAGCGGAGGTTAAAATCTGCGGAGCAGGTTCCGCAGACGTTTCCGTAATTGAAGAACTTCTTGCGGATATGGACGGAGTTGGAAAACTTGATTATTACGGCGACCCGGTTCTGAAGAACATCTCCGGCGGCCTTACTGATCTTGAACAGGTATCGAAAGAGATATACGGCGGATAGAAAGCTCTGTAAGCTTCTGAAAGGCGTTTTTATAACGCAGGAACAGAACTTGCCATATAAGAACCTTTAACAGATGCAGAGCCTTACAGAGGCTTTAGATTAATATTAAATAAAAAATCCCTGCCATCTGGCAGGGATTTTTATTATCAGTAAATCTGATAGAACTTATACATGAAATAAAGCGCTATGGCAAGGAACAAAAGTCCGGAATGAAGAATGAACTGATAACCTTTGATTCTGTGAGCTCTTTTTCGCTCAACATAATCGCCGTATTTTTCATCCGGAACAGCTCCGAAGAAGGGGAGCAATCTTTTGATTGCAACCTTTAAGGAGTATCCAAGACCGTCAAAACCTCCAAGGTTGGAGATAAAAACAAGCGCCGCAACCATTATAAGAACAACACCGGGAATCGTAAATGCGTCTGTAAGAATGCGGTAGCGTTCAACCTCGCTTTCAGCAAGGGCGAGTTCGTGAGTATCGATTACAAGCAAAGTCATAATCGTCGCAGGAACGATGCATGCCGCATATTTTATAAGAATTTTAACGAATTTGTTGTTTTTCAAAGTCCGAGTTCCTTCTTATAGTTTGCTTCTTCTGCATCGTTGCAATATACGAAATGTCCGGGAAGAATCTCTCTCATAGAGGGCTTATCGACGGAGTAATCGTGTTCAGCAAGAGCATTATAAACGATTCTGGTACGTTTCTTCTCTGCATGCGGGTCCGGAAGAGGAATTGCAGAGAGAAGAGAACGGGTGTAAGGATGAAGCGGATGAGCAAAGAGCTCATCAGTTTCAGCAAGTTCGACCATGTTGCCGTAATACATAACGCCGATTCGGTCGGAGAAGTACTTAACAACGGAAAGGTCGTGTGCGATAAAGAGAATGGTAAGTCCAAGACGTTCTCTAAGCTCGTTCATAAGGTTGATGATCTGAGCCTGGATAGAAACGTCAAGAGCGGAGATAGGTTCGTCGGCGATAAGAAGATCCGGGTTCATGATAACGGAACGGGCAATACCGATACGCTGTCTCTGACCGCCGGAGAATTCATGAGGATAACGTCCTGCGTGTTCACGAACAAGACCAACAAGCTCAAGAATTTCATAAACTTTTTCGTCGATATATTCTTTATCTTTAATGCCGTTAATAACAAGACCTTCTGCGATGATTTCGCGAACAGTCATACGGGGGTTAAGAGCGGCGATAGAATCCTGGAAGATCATCTGGATATTGGTAACAAGCTTGGTGTTTTTTGCAACACGAAGTTCGTCTTTATATTTCTTCTTAAGAAGAGCAGTTTCTTCCGGATTGTTTTTTGCTTCTTCAAAAAGTTTAGCAAATTTTGCTTCAACTTCTTTTACGCAGTTTTTGGAATATTCCTTATCGCTGTTCTTATGATCGAATTTTGCTTCTTTAATAAGTTTGCGATTTTCTGCGATAACCCTGTCGCATTCCTCTTTTTTAGCTTTGATAAGAGCTTCTTTATCGGATTTGAGTTCGGGGTTTTCTGCAATTTCCTGCTCAAGAGCTTTGATAGCGTCTTTGGTTTCCTTTTTGATGTTATCGATAGCTTCTTTATATTCAAGAGTACCTGCGCAGATACGCTGGTCTTTGAAGTAGATGCTGCCGCCGGTAATATCATAAATTCTGATGATGGAGCGTCCGGTGGTGGTTTTACCACAACCGGATTCACCAACAAGGCCGAAAACTTCGCCTTTTTTAATATCAAAACTTACGTCGTTAACCGCTTTAAGTTTGCCGAAGTGCTGGCTGAGATGCTCAACTCTGAGCAAAACTTCGTTTTTATTATTCTCCATCCTGCTCACCTCCGGTTTTACTTAACATACGTTCGATTCTATCAGAAATTGCCTTGGGTCTTTCAACCTTGGGAGCATCCGGATGGAGCAGCCAGGTTGCAGCTTTATGAGTTTCAGAAACATCAAAGAAAGGCGGGCATTCCTCAAAGTCGATCTGCATTGCGTATTTGTTACGTTCTGCAAAAGCATCGCCAACAGGAGGATAAATCATGTTAGGCGGAGTACCGGGAATAGCGTCGAGCTTTTCTTTGGTATCAAGGTCGGGCATGGAAGAAAGAAGTGCCCAGGTATAAGGATGACGGGGATCATAGAAGATGTCGTCAGCAGTACCATACTCAACAATTTTACCTGCATACATAACGCCGATGTCGTCTGCCATGTTTGCAACAACACCAAGGTCATGGGTGATGAAGATAACGGAGAGGTTACGTTCTTTCTTAAGGTTATTGATAAGCTCAAGAATCTGTGCCTGGATGGTAACGTCAAGTGCGGTGGTAGGTTCGTCGCAGATGATGATATCGGGGTCAGCAGCAAGAGCGATTGCAATTACGATACGCTGTCTCATACCGCCGGAGAACTCGAAAGGATACTGATAGTATCTGGTTCTCGGTTCGTGGATACCAACCTCTTCCATAAGTTTGATAGCTCTTTCTTTTGCCATGCTCTTGGTTACTTTATAGACAACCTGAGAAGCTTTGTCTTTAAAGTAATCGATGATTTCAACGCTTCTTGCGTTAAAGTCAACGGAATCAGCATTTGCAATATATTCGCTATAACGGGTAGAAAGACGGTCGATAACAGCAACGATATCTGCTTTAAGTTCTTCAAGGTCAAATACAACCTTGGGAACAACTTTCCAGCTTACGTGTTTGCCTCTTGCAATAAGAGCATCACGTTTTTTGCTCTGGCGTGCAAATCTTGCTTCCTCTTTAGGATTGTTTTTCATATAGAAGAAGTATTTGTTGATTGCAGTAGTAAGAGCGGTTCTGAAGGTATAAGCTACGCTGTCTTTGTTGATTTCAAGACGGTCGATGGATGCTTCAACTTCATCGGAAAGGGTTTTGCAGAGTTTAAGAGCTTCTGCTTTGGAGAAATCTCCAAGGTAGAAGGTTTTTGCATCTTCGAGTTTTTCAACAACGTCTTTTTTCTTTGCAAGAGCCTGGTTGAAGGAATACTCAACGCCTTTTTCTTCAAGTTCGATAAATCTGTGCATGAAGTTTTCGTCGAGGTATTTGAGAGCATATTCGTTGAATTCAGCGATAGGCATCTCGGTAAGGCTTGCATTGGGGTTCATCAGTTTATAATAACCGATGCGGAAGAAGTTGGGGTTTTCATGAGCGGTGATATCGCTCAGAATAGGTTTGATGCGTTCAAGAACAGAAATGATCTCTTCGGGAAGTTCAACGTTCTCGTCCTCGCCTTTTTTGGGAGCAGAATAGCTGCTCTTTGCTGCAGAAAGCTCTGCACAAAGGGTTTTGATCTGCTCGTCATAATTTATGGTGAGGAAAGGATCGCTGATATCAGCAAGAAGCTTTTCAAATCTGGAAAGCTCTTTTTTAACGTCGAGTTTCTGTTTTTTGCTTGCTTTAAAGAGGAAATCTTCGATTGCAGAAAGAAGGTCAACCGCTTCGGTTTTCTCGTTGTTGTATCTGTTTTCGAGTTTGTTGCCCTCAATGCTCATTTTATCGAGAGTTTTAACAAGCTCATCGATTTCTCCTGCAAGAGAAGGATCGTTTGCTGCAAGCATATTCTTTTTAAGAAGTGCAAGATGACGGTTAAAGCTTCCTCTTGCTTCTTTACGGCTGGTTCTGTTTTTAAGAATCATTGCCTCGGTGATCTGATTACCGATCTTAACGATAGGGTTAAGAGAGGAAAGCGGATCCTGGAAGATCATGGAGATTTTATCGCCACGGATCTTGCACATATCTTCTTCGGAAATTCTAAGAAGGTCTTTGCCGTCATAAAGAATTTCGCCGCCTTCAATGATGGAGTTACCGGCAAGAATTCCAAGGATGGCTTTACTGGTTACGGATTTACCGGAACCGGATTCACCTACGATTGCGAGGGTTTTGCCTCGTTCAAGGTCAAAAGAGATGTCTCTAACTGCCTTAACGGTACCGCCGGAAGTGCGGAAGGATATTTTAAGATTTTTAACTTCAAGAATTTTATCCATAGCTTAATCCTCCACACCACGAAGCGACGGGTTGAATGCATCGCGCAAACCGTTGCCGAAAAGGTTGAAACAAATCATAAGAAGAGAAATCGTAATGGCGGGAACTATCATAAGGTGAGGATAGTTGGTCCAGATACCGCTTGCGTCGGAAAGAAGGGTACCAACAGAGGTCTGTGCTGCAGTACCGAGTTTTACGATACCGAGATAGCTGAGCATGGATTCGGTAAAGATAACGCTCGGGATTACGAGAGCAACAGAGGTGATGATAGTACCGAGAGAGTTCGGGAAGATGTGCTTCCAGATGATACGACGGTCATTTGCACCAAGGGTTCTTGCTGCCATAACGAATTCCTGGTTTTTAAAACGATAGAACTGGGTTCTAACACGGGATGCAGTTCCGATCCAACCGGTAAGAACGAATGCAAAGAGAAGACTCGGGATTGCGCCAACTTTTGCGGAAAGGTGGATCTGGAAAAGGGTTGCAACAACGATGAAAGGAACACCAGCGAGAATATCGGAGATACGCTCCATGGTAAGGTCGATTGCACCGCCGTAATAACCTTCGGTGGAACCATAAAGTGCACCGATTACAAAGTTGATTGCAGAAACGCATACTGCAACGAAGAGAGAAAGCTGGATTGCACCTGCAAGACGGAGCATGAGGTCATAACCCTGGCTGTCAGTTCCGAAGAGATAGCTCGGTTCAAAACCGTTCTGATAAATGTAATAGTTATAATAGAGAACACGGATTTTGTACTGTGCGGTTTCTGCAGTACCGCCGCCGGTATATTCGTAATATTTTACGTTACCTTCAGCGTCGCGTTTATAGTTGTCCTCAAGCGGAACACCGTTGACAAGGTCTTCATAATAAAGTTTATCAACGTCGCCGGTTTCATCAATGGTAACAGGCTGGTTTTTAACCATTTTGTACCAGTAGTTAGCATTGTTGGGGTCCGGAGTATATTCGTTGTTCTCAATAAGAGGATAGAGAACTTTAAGACCGGTTTCTTCCTCAAAAGCAACGATTCTCTGATATTCTGCCTGTTCAACACTTCTGTAAAGGAAGCCAACGTCAAGATAGGTGTCAACATAACCGGGATAGGTTACTTTTTCCTTTTTAAGAGCGTCGAGAGAAACAATACCTTCGCCGATTTCAAGAATAGGCTGGTATTTGCTTTCAAGACCTTCCTGAAGGGTTGCATCGTGGTCATCCCAGTCTTCTGCGCCGATACCGACTGCGAGGGACATGATAAGACCTTTTTCGGAATAGTCACGTTCAACGCCGCCATCAACGCCAAGATTATAAAGAGCAATGCTTCGGGGGCCTTTTTTTGCATAGTAGGTATCCATGAATCTGCTGTCATATCTGGTATTGAACAGCGGAGCAAGGAATGCAAAAAGGATGATGCAGATAATGATAACGGTTGCAACTACGGAAGCTTTATTTTTGCGGAAGCGGATCCATGCGTCCTTAAAATAGCCGATAGGTTTGTCATCAAACTGTTTATCGGTAAGTCTTTCGCCTTCGTTAACGAATGCAAATTTTTCCTGAGGAATGGATTTATATTCATTATTATTAGTCATAGCCGTTATCACCTCTCTCCCATTCTGATTCGAGGATCGATGAAACCGTAGCTAAGGTCGGTTACGATACCACCGAGAAGACCGATAAAGGTATAGAAAATAGTATCGAGCATAAAGATATCATAGTCGAAAAGGTTAATGGACATGATATAAAGCTGTCCAACGCCGGGGATGGCGAAAATCTTTTCAATAATCATGGAACCGGACATAATTGCGATGAAAGAACCGATAATCATCGGAAGAATCGGAACCATTGCGTTTTTAAGCGCATGACGAATGGTAGCCTGTGCTCTGGTAAGACCTTTGGTACGAGCAAGAAGCATATAATCGGAAGTAAGAGTTTCGGTAAGCTCTGCACGGGTAAAACGGCAAAGACCCGCAATCTCACCGAAGGAAAGTGCGATGATAGGACCGATCATACTGTGAATCATCTTCCAGGTGAACCAGGAACCGCCTGCGTCTGCAAGAGAATAAACGGTTACCGGGATAAGGTCAAGTTTAAAATAGAGGAAGTACTGTACAAGGAATGCGTAAACATAGCTGGGAACAGAGATAAATACGATTACCATGGTACTGATAAAAGAGTCTATCCAGGTGTTCTTTTTGATTGCAGCAAAGCAACCGGTAAGAATACCGATCGGGATTGCAACAAAGAGGGAGCCAAGGTTTACCATAACAGTAGGAAGAATTTTGCTGGTAAGAACTTCAAGAGCAGGAGTTCTGAAGCTGATGTACCAGGAAGTACCGAAGTCGAGTTCGGTAAAGATATTCTTCAGATAGATACCATACTGCGTAAGCAGAGGTTCGTTGTATCCGAGTGCTTCCCAACGGGCAAGAATAACCTGCTGGAGTACTTTATCCGTAGGAAGTTCCCTCGGAAGGATTCTGATAAGCATAAAGCAGATCGTCGTGATGACGAAGAGAGTAAATACCATCAGAACAAGTCGTTTGACAACGTATTTTGCCACTTAATCATCTCTCCTTATCAAGGCTTTTTTGTGTTATAAATAAAAAGTTACCATTCTTCCGTAAAAATTGCCGATCCTTATACGGCAAAAGAATAAAAAACAACCGCCCCATAAAAACAAATGGATTGGCAGTATTTACCGAAGAACAGTATTAATTTCAAAAAATGCCTTTAACATGCCATTAGTGGCAGGGGAGAAAAATTCTCCCCTGCCTACTTTTTACTAAATATTCAAATGCCTTTTGGGGGCTTCTGATTATTCGTAAGAAATGGTGCCGCCCTGTTCAGCAATATATGCTGCCCACTCTGCGTCAGTGAAGTTGTACTGCATGAGACGGAGACCGCCGAAGTCATACATGATGTTGTATTCATCGGTGTAGTAGCTGCACTGATATGCAAGCATGGAGCAAACGGTGGTGCCGCAAAGAGGAATACGATAGTATTTCTTAAGGAATGCTTCTTCCATCTGAGCGGTTACAGCAAGTTTAACTTTGTTGTCTTCTGCTGCAAATGCACCGGAACCGATGAGAGCACCAGACCATTCTTTCCAGGTCATGGTTACTTCTTCGCCGTTTACAGTGAGAGTAAGAGTTTCGTTAGCGGGGTTCCAGCAACCTGCTTCGTTGATGGAATATTGGTCAGTATCGCAATATACCTGCATGTTGCGGAAAGGATAGAATGCAGCGCCGCCCCATGCGCCGTAGCCGATTGCGAATTCGCCCTTCGGAACGTCGCCGTAACGGTCGTTGATGTTACCAACAGCCTCGAAGGTGATTTTGCCGAAGCCGGAACCTTCAAGTGCAGCGTTGATGTATTTGTTGAGGAGTTCTACGCAGTTGAGAGCTTCGGTTTCGATAGCACCTTTAGCCCAGCCGATACGTACGTAGATGTCTTCGCCAGCGGTATAGAGACCAGCGTCAACGAGTTCCTGGCAAGCAGCAGCCATAAGAGCTTTTGCTTCGGTAAGGTTGTAACCGTTGATGGAGTCATGTGCTTCATCGAGGGTTGCATATGCTTTACCTTCGCCATATTCTACGCCATAGAGGTTAACGATTGCCTGTTTTGCTTCGTCAGAGTTTCTGTAGGAAGAGGTAGGATCGTTATATACGTCGTAGAAGTAGAGGTTGTTCATGAGTGCGAATGCGGGTTTGTAACCAGAGGTTGCAGTTACGTATTCAGCACGGTCGATTGCAAGGGACATTGCTTTACGGAAGTTTTCGCTGGAAAGAACAACAGAGTTGGTGTTGCCTTTGGAGTTATCCATTTCTTTAAGAGCATCAACGTTGGTGTTGAAGAAGAAAGACATGGTATAAGTTTCGTCAACTTTGTAAAGAACATCGGATGCGGAGTAGGTGAGAAGGTCATCTGCGGAAGGAGCCCAGTCAGAGAGTTCACCTTTAAGGAATGCCTGTTTAGCAGCAGCTTCATCCATTACGTCGATAACGATTCTGGTGGTTTTGTACTGCTGAACCTGCTGACCGTCAACTTCGAAGGGAGTGATAGAAAGGAGAGAACCGTCTTCCTGTTCTTCATAACCATACCAGTTGGGGTTCTGAACGTAAACGATCTGTTTGCCGTCCTGGAGAGATTCGATCATGTAAGGACCATAGCCCATGGTGGTTTCGAGAGAAGTGCAGTAGTCAGTAGTTACAAGAGTACCGGAGGTATCTTTACCTGCTTCGTAAAGTTCTTCATATACGAGCCAAGTGCTGGTGCAGGAAGTAAGGAAGTAGTTATAATCCTGTCTGGTCTGAGTTACATAACGAATGGTGTAATCATCAACTTTGTAAAGACCAACGGTCTCAAAGCCGTAAACTTCGCCTTCGCCAGCATATACGAAGAGAGCTTCTTTGTAGTAGTTAGCGATGTCGGTTTCGTCAGTGATGCCGAAGAGGTTGATGAGGAGGTCGCTTACAAGTCTGTATGCGGTTTCGCTGTTTTCAGCAGTGAGCTGGGTATAGCCGAATGCGTTTGCTTCGCCTCTGAGAGCTGCAACGTCATCTGCGCTACCTACGCCATAGCCGGACTGGAGTTCAGCAAGGCTCATGCTGTAAAGAGTGATTTCTGCGGAGTCAACGTTAATGTAAACTTCGCCTGCTGCGATACCTGCTTCAAGGTCGTAGGAATAGTCGCCTGCGTCGCTGTAGTCAGGAACCATGTCAGCATAGAGAGGAGCACCGGAGTTATAGTAGTTATAACCACCTGCTACTGCGGATTCGCCGGAGTAGTAAAGGTTTGCACGGTAGTTTCTCATCTCGGGGTTAAGGAGCTGCTCCATGGAGTAGATGTAGTCATCAGCAGTGATAGCTTCACCGTTCTGCCATTTTGCATTGGGGTTAAGACGGATCTCGAATACGTGACCTTCGGTGGTGGTTTCAGGGGTCTGGCCTTCCATGAGGGTTACGTTGTATTTTACGAGGTCGTCCTGGTGTTCAGCAGTTACGTCTTCGATGCCGGTTGCCATTTCCCATACCCACTGATATACGCCGTTCTCAGAGTCGAGGATGGACATAGTGCAGAAGGGGCTGGTGATGTAGCTGTTGATGGAGTCATCAGCGGAAGTTTCCCAAGAATGGGGGTTCCAGTTGGTACCGAATGCGGTAGTGTAGCTCTTATAAGTATAGGATGCTGCTTCTGCTGCTACGGGAGCGTCGCCGTTATCGGGCTGGTCAACGGGAGTGTCGTTGCCGCATGCTGCAAAGCTAAGTACCATTACAAGAGCAAGAAGAAGGCTTACTGCTTTTGTGAAAGTGCTTTTCATTTCTAATTTCCTCCTAGAAATTTTGTTTTGCTTCTGTTAACAATAGTTCGCAACTTTCAAGGGTTGCGCTTGTCGTCAGCAAAAATCACTTTTTTTGACTAAATGTGCTATGCCGAAAAAATGTCGGTTCCCATTTTTAGGCATAGTTATACACATTAAGTGTCATAATATTTTAGCACATAATAAAAAGCTTTGCAAGTATAAAATCCCCTTTTTAGTTGAGAAAATGCAAAAAAATCCACTTTTTGTTGATTTTATTGATTGTTTCTTTTTTAAACATTATAAATTTACTGCATTTTTAAACAAAAATGGCCGGAGCAAGAAGCTCCGGCCATTATACTATATTAACCTATTTTAATAATTCTTCCTTCTTTTCTCGGTTTTTCGGTAGGTTTTTCTGCCTCGAATCCAAGAATGCAGTTGCCGATTCCGATAAGATTTTCCGGAAGATTCCATTTTTTAAGAAGTTCTTTTCCTTCGGGAAGTTCAAAACTCTGTTTTGCTCTGTGAATCCAGCAGGAACCGAGTCCAAGAGCATGTGCAGCGTTCATAAGATTTCCGATAACAAGGCTTCCGTCCTCAAGATAGGTCATATCCGGTTCTGCAAGAACAACAACGACGCAGGGAGCGCCATAAAAAGGATCTCCGTCTCTGTCCATAATTCCTGCGTTGAGTTTTGAAAGATAATCGCGGGTTTCTTTATCGCGAACAGCAACAAGATATGTGTTCTGGCGGTTCATGCCGCTTGCGGCATAAGTTCCGGCTTCAAGAACTTTATCGAGAAGTTCATCCGGAACCTGCTTTTCGGTATAGTTTCTGCAGCTTCTTCTGGTGATGAGATTTTCAATAGCTTCCATAAAACAACCTCCTTCATACAAAAAAGGGCGGAGCAAAGCTCCGCCTTTTTTATCAGCTTCTGAGTTCTGCTCCGATGTTTGCGAGCTCTTTAAGAACTTTATTAACAGCTTTATCGCATTCTTCAACAGTAAGAGTGCGGTCTGCTGCACGGAGAGTCATGGTATATGCAACGCTCTTTTTGCCTTCGGCAATGGAAGAACCTTTATATACATCGAAGAGTTCAACTTTTTCAAGAAGTTTTCCTGCGCCGGTGCGGATTGCTTTTTCAAGTGCTGCAGCAGGAAGTTCGTCTGCACAGATGATTGCAAGGTCACGGGTGGATGCGGGGAATTTCGGGGTGGGTTTGAATTTCTTCTCAACAATGCGTGCATCAAAGATATCTGCGATATCAAGAGTTGCAACGTATGCTCTGGTTCCAATACCGTAGTTATCGAGAACAGCAGGAGAAATCTCGCCGATTACGCCGATTTTCTTTTCGCCGATGGAGATATCTGCGCATCTTCCGCAATGGAAGGTGGGGTTCTCTTTGTTTGCGGTAAATTCAACGCCATATACGCCGAGTTTATCAAGAGCTTCGAGAACGATACCTTTAAGAGCAAAGAAATCTTCTTTATCGCCATAGGAACCGATTACTGCAACGCCTCTTTCTTCCGGAAGAATGTCTGCGGATTCTTTGGGAAGATAGATGGTGCCGAGTTCGAAGAAACGTCCTGCAACGTTGCGGTTATTATAGTTTCTTGCAACAACCTCGAGCATGGAGGGGATGCAGGTGGTTCTCATAACGGAAGTATCCTCGCCGAGGGGGTTGGTGATAACAACGCTTCTGCGAAGTTCGGAATCTTCAGCAAGGTTGGTTTTGTCGTAATATTTGGGGCTGATGAAAGAATAGGTTTCAACTTCATAGCAGCCGTTTGCCATAAGAAGGCGGGAAAGTTTTTTCTCGAACTGCTGGCGAAGAGTAAGAGCACCCTGGGATGCACCCTGTACTGCGGTGTTCGGGATTACGTCATAGCCATAGAAACGTGCGATTTCTTCTGCGATGTCTGCTTTGTGTCTGGTATCGCCAACACGGAAGGAAGGAACGGTAATGGTGTTGCCTTCAACTTTATATCCGATTTTTTCGAGGATTTCGACCATTTTTTCTGCAGGAAGGTCGATTCCGAGGAATTTGTTGGTCCATTCGGGGCAGAATTCAACGGTATAGGGTTCATTTCCTTCGTTATCAATATCGATGTATCCGCCGATAACTTCGCCTGCGCCGAGCATTTCAACAAGCTGGCAAGCTCTGTTGATTGCATCAATGCACATTCTGGAATCGAGGTTTTTCTCAAAACGGCCGGAAGATTCGGTTCTCATACCGAGTTTTTTTGCGGTGGTTCTTACGGAAGAACCAAGGAAAGAAGCGGATTCGAAAACAACCATGTTGGTGTCATCCTGGATTCCGCTGTATTCGCCGCCCATAACGCCTGCTACGCAGGAGGGTTTCTCTGCGTCACAGATGCAGAGCATTTCGGGAGAAAGTTTTCTCTCAACGCCGTCGAGAGTGGTGATGCTTTCGCCTTCTTCTGCGTTTCTTACAACGATTTTGTTGCCTGCAAGGTATTTATAGTCGAATGCATGCATGGGCTGGCCATATTCAAGCATTACGTAGTTGGTGATATCAACGAGGTTGTTGATAGGACGAACGCCGCTTGCACGAAGTCTTTCTCTCATCCATCTGGGGGAGGGAGCAACTTTGATGTTTTTAATCATTCTTGCAACATAGCGGCGGCAAAGGGTGGGGTTTTTAACCTCGACGGAAAGAAGCTCGTTGATATCGCCGGTTTCGTTTTTGATGGAAACTTCGGGCATATGGAGTTCTTTTCCAAAAGTTGCAGCAGCCTCTCTTGCAAGTCCGAGAACGGAAAGGCAGTCCGGGCGGTTGGAGGTGATTTCGAATTCAACGGTGGTATCGTTGATTCCAAGAGCCTCGCGAATGTCATCGCCGGGTTTGCAGTCCTCATGGATATCGAGGATGCCGTCTTCGATTGCATAGGGGAAATCGTGAACGGTAACACCGAGTTCAGCAACGGAGCACATCATGCCGTTGGAGGGAACACCGCGGAGTTTGCCTTTTTTGATTTTGATTCCGCCTGCAAGGGTGGAGTTATCAAGAGCAGCGGGAACGAGCATACCTTCATATACGTTCTGTGCTGCGGTAACGATCTGGATAGGTTCCTCTTTGCCGATATCGATCTGGCAGATCTGGAGTTTATCGGCATCGGGGTGTTTTTCTATTTTAAGAATTTTACCAACAACAACGTTGGAAATATAATCGGCTTCGGTATTGAAACATTCAACCTTGGAGCCGGACATGGTCATAGCGTCGCAGAACTGTTTCGGAGTAACACCGGTATCAACATAGTCGGCGAGCCATCTGAGAGATAAATCCATTGTTTAACCTTCTTTCTGAATTTGCCTTCCCCTTGAGGGGAAGGTGCCGCATGACCGTATGGTCGCGGCGGATGAGGTGTTTTATCAATAAAACGCCGAGCTATCGAAAGTACACCTCATCAGTCACCTTCGGTGACAGCTTCTCCTCAAGGAGAAGCCTTTTGGCAATTTATTTTTCGCCGCCGGGGATGTATTTTCTTACGGCGTCGGGAATTTTTTCAACAGGAATGATTTCAGGTTCCGGGTCAGGACCGAGTTCACCGTTAACAGCTTCTTCAATGGTTGCGGAAAGGGTCATTCCGTCAATAGCAAGTCCCTGATAAACGGTGGGAAGAATAAGATTAGCCTGGAAAGCAAGCTTAAAAAGATAGGTGATGTTATCAGCCTGGCTTTTTGCTTCGGTGTAATTTTCTTCCTTTACTGCTTTTGCGAGTTTAGCGGCTCTGTCGCGAAGCTCGATGGAATAATCGCGTTCCTGAAGATCGAAGAAAAGTTTGCGGTAAATATTAAGGGTTCTTGCCTGAAAACGGAGAGTAAGATCGGAAATTTCTTTTCTGCTGGTCATTTTCGAGCTCTCCTTTCAATTAAAACTGGTCAAGGAAGCGGAGATCGTTTTCATAGAGAAGACGGAGGTCGTTGATTGCGAATCTTCTCATAACGATACGCTCAAGGCCGATACCGAATGCAAAACCGCTGTATTCTTCAGGGTCGATGTTGCAGTTGGAAAGAACCTTGGGGTGAACCATGCCGCAGCCGAGGATTTCGATCCAGCCTTCGTTTTTGCACATGGGGCAGCCCTCACCGTGGCAGTTAAAGCACTGGATATCCATCTCTGCGGAAGGTTCGGTAAAGGGGAAGTGATGAGGACGGAAACGAACAACGGAATCTTCGCCATAAAGACGTTTGATGAAGATTTCAAGAGTTCCTTTAAGGTCGGCCATGGTGATGCCTTTATCAACAACAAGTCCCTCGATCTGATGGAAAAGAGGGGAATGGGTTGCGTCAACTGCGTCGGAACGATATACGCGGCCCGGTGCAATAATTCTGATAGGGGGCTGCTGTTTTTCCATAACGCGGACCTGAACAGGAGAGGTCTGGGTTCTAAGGAGTACGTTCTCGGTGATATAGAAGGTATCCTGAGTATCTCTTGCAGGGTGGTCTTTGGGAAGGTTAAGAGCTTCGAAGTTGTAATAATCGGTTTCAACTTCCGGGCCTTCTGCAATGGAGAAGCCCATTCCGAGGAAGATATCCTCAACTTCGTTAAGAACGATGTTAAGAGGATGTTCTTTACCGGTAGGTGCCGGAGTTCCGGGAAGGGTTACGTCGATGGTTTCGGATGCAAGCTTCTTTTCAAGAAGATGCTGATGGATTTTTTCTGCAGCTTCGGTGATGTCGTTTTCGATTTCGGCGCGAACCTGGTTAGCAAGCTGGCCGATTACGGGACGTTCCTCTGCGGAAAGAGAACCCATCTGTTTAAGAATGGCGGTAAGTTCGCCCTTTTTGCCAAGATAGCGGATACGAAGGTCTTCAAGAGCTTTGGGGTCTTCACAAAGCTCAAGAGCCTGTTTTGCGCTCTGGCGAATCTGTTCAAGTTGCTCTTTCATTTTTTAAGGCTCCTTTTTATAATAACTTTTGCTTTTTGTTTATGAGGTTCTGCTTGTGATTTTGCGAAAAAAAGGCAAAAAAAATCCTCGCCCCAGCCGCAAATTGGGACGAAGACTCATAAACAGATAATTCTCCGCGGTACCACCCGCATTCCCGACAAAATTTTGCCGGGCACTTAATGTATGCTTTTAACGGAGCAACCCGTTTCTGCCTAATCGAAAACTTTCAGCAGAACCGCTCGCGGGTGAACTTCAAAAATCTTTATCCGCGGAAAAGCTTTCAGCCCGATGGCTTTTCCTCTCTTTTCGGAAAAAACTTCCTACTCTCCCGGTCAATGCGTTATATATATTAACAACAAAAGAGATAATAACATAATTAAAGGCAATTTTCAAGCCTTTTTTGATTGAAAAATATAAACCCGGTGGTATAATGAAGTTATCGCATGAAAGGAGTGATATCTCCATGAAAATTCTTACTGTTGAACAGATGAAAGCGGAAGAGCGTCTTTCTGATGAAATGGGCGTAACTTATCAGCGCCTTATGGAAAATGCAGGCTGCGCCGCCGCTTCTTTTATCAGAAAAACCCTTTCAACCGTTGCGGGACGCAATTTTATGATTTTCTGCGGAAGCGGAAATAACGGCGGCGACGGTTTTGTTGTTGCAAGAAAGCTTTTTGAAGAAGGCGCAAACGTAATCGTTGTTCTTTGCGGCGGAATTCCAAGAAGCGACGAAGCAAAATATATGTATAACTGCCTTATCCAGGCGGAAATCACCATGCTCGATTTCGATATGGACAGAAAAAAGGTTGATGAACTGCTTGATGGCGCGGATATTATTATAGACGCGGTTTTTGGAACCGGATTTTCCGGAGAGTTCCGTTCTCCGTATGATGAAGTTGCGGAAATGATGAACTCCGCCCTTTCCGTAAGGATATCTCTCGATATCCCAAGCGGAGTCAATGCAGAAACCGGAATCGCCGCAAAAGGCTCTGTTAAGGCGAATTTTACGGTTGCTTTTGAGGCAGCAAAACCCGGTCATCTTCTCCTTCCCGGAAAAGAATATTGCGGAAAAACAGAAGTGGTCGATATCGGGATTCCCCATGAAGTAAAGGCGCAAATCGAGCAGAACTGCTTTATGACCGGCGAGGATATGGTTTTTTCTTCCATTAGAAAAAGACCGAGATTCAGCAATAAAGGAACATACGGAAAGCTTCTTTGCATAACCGGTTCGTCGAATTTTCCCGGTGCAGCAGCGCTTTCTGCCTTTGGAGCAATGCGTTCCGGAGCGGGAATAACAACTGTTGCAACAACGGAAAAAGTTGTTTCGATTATTGCATCAAGAATCCCGGAGGCAACTTTCCTGCCTCTTCCGGAAAATCCGGACGGAACGATTTCCGCTGAAGCGAAAGAAAAACTCCTTCCGTATATCGAAAAATATGATGCGGTTCTTATTGGCTGCGGCCTTGGAAGAGGAAAAGATATTGCGGAACTTGTTGGATTCGTGCTTGAAAACGCATCCGGAACGGTTGTTATAGATGCGGATGGTCTTAACTGTATTTCCGAAGATCCGTCGGTGCTCAAAAAAGCAAAAGAGATCCCGATAATAACTCCCCATATAGGCGAAATGGCAAGATTCTGCGGAATTTCCATTCCGGAAACCGTAGAAAACCGCATTAGCATCGCATCCGATGCAGCAAAGAAATATGACGCTATAGTGGTGCTCAAAGATTCCTCAACTGTTATTGCGGAGCCAAACGGCGACGTTTATTTCAATTCAACCGGCAATCCCGGACTTTCTAAAGGCGGAAGCGGCGATTGCCTTGCAGGAATGATAGCTTCTTTTGCCGCACAGGGATACATCGAAACAGCCTGCGCTGTCTGCGGAGTTTATCTCCACGGCCTTGCGGCAGACAGAGCAGCGGAGGAACTCTCCGAATACGGTATGTTACCGAGCGATATTCCAAACTATCTTTGCAAAATCCTTGCAGAAAGAAACCTTTGATGAATAAAAACCTCCCAAAAAGGATAGAATCTACTATCTGATTGCGGGAGGTTTTTCTATGAAAAGAATTATTTTTATAATGGTGCTCATTCTTTCGTTTTGCGGGTGCTCAAAGGAGATTTGTGTAACTCCACAGGAGGTTGCAGAGAGATATTCTGCGGATTTTTCCGTTACCGCAAAGACGGGAGAAACGGAAATGGATATCGGCAAAAACCGCATGAGCATCAGCTTTGATGTGAAAAATCCAAAAGAAATATCGGGGCTAAAAGTGGAATTATCAGGCGAGCATGCAAAGGTTATATACGAGGGAATGGAGCAGAGCATCAATACAAAAAATCTTCCGGGAAAAGCGCCGTTTTTGCTCGTTTCGTATCTTTTTGAATGTCTTGCGGATGCTGAAAAATTCAGCCTGAGCATTGATGGGGATAATATAATTGCAAAAAACGAGGATTTTACTGCTGTATTATCGAAAGAAAATTTTTCTGTAGTAAAAGCGGTTTTTCCGCAATATGATGCGGAATTTTTCTTTTCGGAATGGAGTTTTTCTTCCGCGGAATAAAAATTTTTTGAAAAAATTTAAAAAAACACTTGCTTTTTTTATTTCGATGCGATATAATAACTCTCGCTCTACTATGGATTTGGACGGTTAGCTCAGCTGGTAGAGCTTCCGCTTGACGTGCGGAAGGTCACAGGTTCGAGTCCTGTACCGTCCACCATT
>JAFYOZ010000149.1 GCA_017547705.1 Oscillospiraceae bacterium | reverse complement strand
CGCAAAAGAATGCGAAAAATATCTTTAACAGCAAAACCCGTTCATCAGAACGGGTTTTATCTTAACTTGACGGATTTGATATAATCAAACCATGAGTACCGATACCGATAGACGTCCGCATTCAATGTCGGGATTTTTGTTTACGGCTCTGCTATACTGATATTCGACAGGAGGGATTAATATGGACTGGATAACCGGAATTCAAAACGCCATCAATTACATAGAAGAACATATCACCGATGAATTGGATTACGAGCAGATTGCTAAAGAAAGCTTTTCTTCCCCATTCCATTTTCAGCGGGTATTCAGTATCCTCTGCGGTTATACTCTTGGCGAATATATTCGCAACCGCAGGCTTACTCTGGCAGGTACGGAACTTGCAAACGGTCACGAAAAAGTAATTGCTGTGGCGTATAAATACGGATACGACAACCCGCAAAGCTTTGCGAAAGCTCCAGAAATGATATGGTCGAGGAAATCGGCGAAGAAATTTCTGCATGGTTTGAGCATATCTCAATTCCTGCAGGACAGTATCTTGTATGTGAAACCCGCAAATGCAAATATCCTGTAGATGAGATTGATGATTTACGCCGCCAGGCCGTTTCCGAATGGCTCCCCACATCAGGTTATGAGCTTCGTGATGCCCCAGAAATCGGTGTGATTCACTGGTATTGGGAGGAAGGCAACGAAAAACTTAATAATTCCCGCTACTGTGAACTATGGCTCCCCATTTCCAAAAAATAATTCCATACATAAAAAATGCCCCGAAGTTTCATAACTCCGGGGCACTTTTATTGAGTTTCGTATTTTTTCTGCCGGATTCAATCAGCTCTTTTTCAAATTCTTCCGGATGCTTTATGTAATAATTCTGGTGTTCTTCCTCTGCGGTATAAAACATATTGAAAGGTTCAACAGAAATATAAACTTCTTTTTTTGATTCATTTTTCAGTTCTTCAATTTTATTTTCTGCCGTTTCTTTTTCATATATATCATTATAATATACCGCAAGGGTATATGAATGTCCCCTATCAATAAACTGGCCTTCACCGTCGAAAGGATCAACTCCGAAAATAAAAATATCAAGAAGAGAATCAAAAGAAACTTTTTCAGGGTCGTAATCTATCTTTATCGTTTCACGGTGACCTGTTTTTTGGCTTTTTACATCTTTATAAGTCGGGTTTTCAAAATTTCCGCCGCAATATCCGCTTGTTACTTCAAAAACGCCATCGGTTTCTTTAAAAACAGGTGTTATGCACCAAAAACAACCTCCGGCAAAATATGCTGTTTTCAAAAAAACATCACCGCCTTTTATTCGATTATGCCAATTTTCATTTTCCATTCAATAACTCTTTCTGCGGCTTTATTTAAAATACTTTCAGATATTCTTCCGGAATAAACCGCTTCCAGTACGGCAGGATATTGAATTTTATATTCGCTGCTGCAGAGAATATCGTTTCCTGCAAGAACCGCAAGAACAGCAGCCTCTTCTGCTCCGTAAATATCCGTTATTGCTTCCATAATAAGATCATCGGTGATTATTACGCCATCAAATCCCATCTCATTTCTAAGATATCCATGGACAGAAACAGAAAGCGATGCAGGATATTCTGAATCTATACAATTTATAAAAGTATGGCTTATAAGGATTGCTCCGCAGCCGTTTTCTATTCCAATTTTAAAAGGAACAAGGTCGTTATTTTCCAGTTCATCAAGGCTTCGGTTATCAATAGCTATTCCGATATGTGTATCGGTATTGTTTCCGTAACCCGGAAAATGTTTTAATACAGAACCAATACCGTATTCTTTCATAATTTCTGTAACCGTTACAGCAAAATTTCCTGTTTCTTCCGGGCTTTCGCCAAGAGAACGATAATACATAAATGCATTTTTATCGGTTGTGATATCACAAACCGGCGCCATATTAACATTGATTCCAAGAGAGCTTAAAAGTTCAGATTTTTCGTGTTCTTTCTCCTCTATAAGCTCCATACCGCCTTTGTTATAAAGATATCTTGGCGAAGGAAAAGCGTTTGATCTGAACTGGCTGTAACTGCTGACGCGGCAAACCGTTCCTCCTTCTTCATCAACTGCAATCAGCATCGGTATTTTTGACACATTCTGATAAATTTTGATATTTTCGGTTACTTCATCCGGAGAAAAAGTTTTAAAATCTCTTGCAAATAATATATATCCGCCCAGTTTATATTCTTCTATATCCACAATCGCATTGATATCGGGACATCTTGCCAGAAAAAGCTGGCCAACTTTTTCTTCGGTGCTCATTTCCAAAACAATCTTCATTGCTTCAGAAATCGGTTCTTCTTCTATTATTTCTTCGATAACTTCTTCCTGCATAACTTCCTCTTCCGGAGAATTTTCGGAAATATCGGATATTTCAGGCTCTGTTCCATTTGAACAAGACGCAAAAACAAAAATCAATATTAAAACAGCAATTATCTTTTTCATTTATTATAAAACTTCCTTGTTTTTTCGATGATTTTTATTATATCACATTAAAAAAGGTTTTTAAACGACAAAAAAGCTCATTCCGAAGAATGAGCTTTTTGTTGGTGGGAGCGGGTGGGTTCGAACCACCGTAGTCACTGACAACAGATTTACAGTCTGCCCCCTTTGGCCGCTTGGGTACACTCCCATATAAGTATTAAGTTTTGTCGATAGTGGAGCTGGTGGACGGACTCGAACCCCCGACCTGCTGATTACAAATCAGCTGCTCTACCAACTGAGCTACACCAGCATCTCAGCGACGAATGTTATCTTACCACATCCGAATCCATTTGTCAACACTATTTTTAAAAAAATTTGAAAATTTTTTCTTTTATTTTTCTTTCCGGAAAACTTTGTTCATCATATCTTATTTTAATTTAAATATCAATATATAATTATTTAAATTTATAGTATCCAACATTACGTTTATTGAAAAGAGCTTTATATAGTGCTATACTGAAGATGGTTTTTCGCGTATATAATTTTATCTATGTTACTGTGAGGTACAAATGAGAAAAATTTTAAAAAATCTTCTCCCCTATAAAAGCAAAATCCTTCTTGCGTTGCTTTTAACAACAACAGCAACGGTTTGCGATCTTATGCTCCCGACCATAATGAGCAACATCGTTGATAACGGAATATATCTTTCGGATATGGATTACATTAAAAGAAGTTGTCTTGCTATGTTTTCAATTTCCGGCCTTGGATTTCTTACTATCGTTCTTGGTCAGAAATTTACAAACGAGGTCGTTTTCAGCTTTACCGCAGATTTAAGACGTCTTGTTTTTGGAAAAGTAAACTCCATGACTTTTTCCGAGATGAGCGAACTTGGAACAGCAGGCCTTGTAACCCGTTCCACCCATGATACGGAAACTCTCGGTTGGATTGCCGGAACTCTTTGCAGCGGAATTATAACCATTCCCGTTCTCTTCATCGGCGGAATTGCACTATCATTAAGTAAAGATGTATTTCTTTCTATGATACTTCTTTGTTTCGTTCCGGTTGTTTTTATTGTTGTTATCGCCATTGGCAAAAAAATTGAGCCTCTTTATCGTATTGCAGACGAATATATCGACAAACAGAACGATATAATGCGCGAAAGAATTCGCGGAATCCGTGTTATCAGAGCTTTCGGTAATGAAGAAAAAGAACACGGAAGAATGGTAAAAGCCATAAATACCATGACAGTTAACCTTATAAAATCCAATGTGAGCATGGGTATAATCACCCCTTTGAGCATGTTCATGCTCAACTTTTCAATCGTGCTCATTCTTTGTATCGGTGCTTTCAGAATGGAAAACGGGATAAGCGTTGTCTCTGCCGGCGATATTTTTGCTGTTATCCAGTACGTTACTCTTGTTATGAACAGTGTTATATCCATAGCGTATGTAATCGTTGCTGCCCCGCAGGCAAAAGTTGCCGCAGACAGAATCGGTGAGGTTCTTGCTGCGGAAGGATTTGACGATAAAATCGCAGAAGAAAAGCTCGAATTCAGCGGAGATATCGAATTTGATCACGTTTCTTTTAAGTATGACGGTGCAGCCGACCCTGCTGTTGACAATATCTGTCTCCATATAAAATCCGGCCAGAAAGTTTCCGTAATCGGCGGTACCGGAAGCGGAAAATCAACTCTCGTTTCCCTTATGCTCTGCTTCAGAATGCCGACTTCCGGACAGGTTCTTTTTGGCGGAAGAAGTACCGAAACCATAAGCCACAGAACAGTCCGTAAAAACATAAGCTGTGTACTCCAAAATTCTTCTATCTATTCCGGAACAATAAAAGAAAACATCGAAATGGGAAAACCCGGAGCAACCGAAGATGAAATCAGAGAAGCTGCTGATATTGCAGAGCTTTCGTCTTTTATTGAAACCCTTGAAAAAGGTTTTGATCACGAACTTAACCAATCCGGAAAGAACCTTTCCGGCGGACAGAAACAGCGTATTTCCATCGCAAGAGCCATCATCAAGGATGCACCTATCTACATATTCGACGACAGTTTTTCTGCGCTGGATTTCCTTACAGAATCAAAACTCCGCAAAAAACTTTCCGAAAAAGCAAAAGACAGAACCCAAATTGTTGTTACACAGCGAGTTACTTCCGCAATGAACAGCGATATTATCTTTGTTATGAATAACGGAAAGCTCGTCGGAAGCGGAAAACATTCCGAACTCCTTGAAAATTGCGAAATATACAGGGAAATTTACGCTTCTCAGACTGGAGGCGAAAGACGATGAAAAAAGAAAACAGAAATCTTCTTTCTGTCTATGGCCGAATTTTTAAAATGGCAAAACCCATATGGGGCTGGCTTGGACTTTCAGTTATAATCAACGTTTGTCTTATCTTCTGTAACGTTATTTCCCCGAAAATGCTCGGAAGTCTTATCCAGAATCTTTATGATTTTTGGTCCGGAATATTTACCGGCGAAAGCCTTTTTGAAACGGTTCTGAATGGCATTATTCCCCTCGCAATCGTTTATATTCTCAGCTCGGTTTTTTCCTATGCAAACATGTATCTGCTGAATAATGCGGTTACACGCTATTATACATGCAATATAAGAATAAAAATTTCTGAAAAACTCAAAAAACTACCTGTAAAGTTCTTTGACATTACACCTGTCGGCGAGGTTTTAAGAAGGCTTATGGACGATGTTTCCCATATGGGAACCTCAATTCATCTTATTGCTGACGCTCTTTTTTCTATTGCTATCCAAATGCTGGTTATAATCGTTGTAATGTTCTTCGAAAACTGGCTTCTTGCAATCGTTGTTCTTCTTATTACCCCCGTTTCCATCTTGTTTTCATCTAAAATATCCTCAAAATGCGAAAAGCATTTTGACGGAATGTTTGCAGAATCTGGAAAACTCAATTCTCTTGTTGAAGAATGTTATTCCAACTATGCAACAACAAAAGCTTACAACTATGAAAACGAAACCATCAGACGTCATAACGAGATAAACGAAAGAGAACGCGACGAGGAAATTAAGGCGAACTTCATCGCCGCAATAATCCGCCCCTGCATTGCATTTTCCAATGCGCTGATTTATATTGTAATAAATCTTGTTGGCGGCTGGCTTATTCTTGAGGGAAAAGCTTCCATAGGAACAGTTGTAACAATGATTCTTTTTGCAAAACAGATTTCCGCTCCGCTTGAAAATGTTGCAGAAATACTTGGTGATGTTCAGCGTTCTGCTTCTGCAGCAGAAAGGGTTTTCTCCCTTCTCGACAGCGATGAGGAAATTCCGGATGTTGAAAGTTTTTCAAAAGATAAAATCTATGGCGATGTTAAATTTGATTCCGTTGATTTTTCTTATGACGAAAACAAACCGCTTATCAAAAATCTCAATCTGGATATCAAACACGGACAGAATGTTGCCATAGTCGGTCCAACCGGTGCAGGAAAAACAACAATAGTTAACCTTCTGATGCGTTTTTATGATCCTCAAAAAGGAAAAATAACCATCGACGGAAAAGATATATCAGAAATATCAAGAGAAGAAGTTCGCGGACTTTTTGGAATGGTACTTCAGGATACATGGCTTTTTAACGGCACCATAGCTGATAATATCGCATACGGAAATCCGAATGCAACCCGCGAGGAGATAATAACCGCTTGCGATGAAGCATATTGTGACCATTTTATAAAAACTCTTCCTAACGGATACGATACTGTTATAGGCGACGATACGACCAATATTTCCGGCGGACAGAAACAGCTTCTTACCATCGCAAGGGCACTTCTTGCAAACCACAAACTGCTTATTCTCGATGAAGCAACTTCCAATGTTGATACAAGAACGGAAATTCTCATTCAGAAAGCTATGGATAAACTTATGGCAGGAAAAACCTGTTTTATAATCGCCCATAGGCTTTCTACCATCGTTGATTCCGATCTTATTCTTGTAATTAACAACGGAGAAATAGTGGAAACCGGAAAACATCAGGAACTTCTTGATAAAAAAGGCTTCTATTATGAAATCTATAACAGCCAGTACGCTGTCTGATAAAAGAGGTGTAAATCAATGCAAAATAAAGTTCTTATGATTCTCTGTGACGGATTAACCCCGGATGCTGTTATAAAATGCAAACACCCTTTTGCAGAAAAACTTATGAGCACCGTATGCTATAATCCGCATGCTCAAACGGTTTTTCCCTCCTGGACCCTTCCCTGTCATTTTTCACTTTTTATGAGCCAGACTCCGGATGAGCATGGAGTTTTAGGAAACACTTTTGTTCCCGGAGAAAGAAAAGGACTTTTTGAGCAGCTTCGCGATAACGGAAAAGCAACTTCTTTTTTCTATAGCTGGGGCGAACTTAAAGATCTTTATGCTCCCTATGCTCTTTGCTACAGTCACTTTGTTTCAGAAGAATATTTTCCTCACGGAAAAGTTACCGAACTTCTTGAAGAAGACTGCGAAAAATTTATAAAAGAATATGAACCGGATTTTGCTTTCCTATATCTCGAAACCACCGACAGCATCGGCCACGAAATCGGTTGGGGCACCGAGGAATATTTTAAAGCGGCGTATCACTCTTTTGGACTGATTGAAAAAATCATGTCCGTTCTTCCGGAGGATTATTCTGTTATCATTCTCGCTGACCACGGCGGACACGACCATACCCACGGAACAGCAGACCCGGTTGATATGACTATTCCCCTTTTCATAAAAACGGACAGAGAAATCAACAGAGAACTATTTGATAAGGCAAATATAATCGACGTTGCACCGACTGTTTGTGATATTATCGGAATCGAGCCATCTAAAAAATGGCGCGGAAAAAGTTTTATGAAATAACAAAAAAGCCGCTTTTGCGGCTTTTTTTATTTTCATCTTTTCAAATTAGACAATATGTGTTATTATAAAGTATTATAGAAAGAGGGCGAACAATATGTATCATCAGCAAAGATTTGACGGACATGTTCACAGCGACTGTTCCCCAAGGGGTACCGATTCTGTTATGAGCCTTTGCGAACAGGCTATCCACAGAGATCTTTTGGGTTTTTCGATAACCGATTGCTGCGATTGTGACAGATTTGATGAAATGCAGTTTTCTAAAAGGGTACGTGAATCTATATATTGTGTTTATAAGGCTCGCTCTGTTTTCGAGGGTTCTCTTATTATCTCCAACGGAATTGAAGTCGGACAGCCTCTTGATAACATCGGAAAAGCCGATAAAATCATAAACGGTTTTCCTTTCGATATGGTTGTTGCTTCAATAAAAAAATATCCCGACGGAAGAAAATTAAGCGAAATTGATTACAGCGAACTTTCTGAAAACGAAATAATAAAACTGCTCGAAACTTATTATAAGCATCTTTATGAAGCAGTAAAATGGGAAAACTTTGACGTATTGAGCCAGATTACTCTTCCCATGCGATACATCAACAGCGAATACGCCGGATATTTTTCCATTCGCCACTGTGATGATATTATTGAGGCCATTCTCAGAAAACTTGCTGAAGATGAAAAGGCACTTGAGGTAAACACCTCTGCGTTAAGAGGAAAACTCAATATGATTCTTCCTCCGGTAAGATATTTGAGAATGTTCCGCGAACTTGGCGGTAAATATATAACTGTCGGCTCCGGATGCCATAGCTGCGAAAGCCTTGGTTCCGACCTCAGCGAAGGAATAAGTCTTGTTCACGAAGCGGGATTTTCTTCCTATTGCTACTATTACAACAGAAAACCTGTTTTTATAAATATTGACTAAAGGAGAATGAATTATGGATCAGCTTCTTAAACTTCTTGAACAGAACGCAAAACTCAGCACTGAACAGCTTTCTGCAATTCTTGGAAAATCCGAAGAAGAAATCAGAAAAGCCGTCGAAGAATACGAAAGAACAAACGTTATCGTAGGATACAACGCACTCGTAAACTGGGAAAAAATTAATCCCAACGATTGCACCGCTGTTATCGAACTTAAAGTTCAGCCCAAACGCGACCACGGCTATGACGAACTCGCTGCAGAAATCATGCGTCTTGATGAAGTACAGACCGTTTGGCTGATGAGCAGCTCCAGCTATGACCTTTCCGTAATTGTTCGCGGACATAGCTTCCGTGATATTTCCATGTTTGTTGCAAAACGCCTTGCTACCCTTGAATCCGTAACTTCAACAGCAACAAACTTTGTTCTTAAACGTTATAAAGAACATTTCTTCCCCTTCGAAGAAATTGAAAAAGACGAGAGGAGGCACCTGAATATTGATTGATTACAGTAAAATACTTTCCGAAAAGGTTGCCGATCTCAAACCCTCCGGCATAAGAAAGTTTTTTGATCTTGCCGCAGAAGTAAAAGACGTTATCGCTCTTACCATCGGAGAACCCGATTTTAAAACCCCTTGGCATATCCGCGAAGCAGGTATAAAATCTCTTGAAAAAGGCCGCACCTGGTACACCGCAAATGCCGGTCTTTTTGAACTCCGTGAAGAGATTTCCAAATATCTTAAACGCAGATTCAGCCTCGAATATGATACCAAAGATATTTTTGTAACCGTTGGCGGTTCAGAAGCTATCGACCTTACTATCCGCGCTATTATCGATGACGGTGACGATATGCTTCTTCCTATCCCCTCCTTTGTATGCTATGACCCCATATGCAAACTTGCCGGAGGTAATGTTGTAACCATTCCCACAAAACGCGAAAATGACTTCCGCCTTACTGCGGAAGAACTTCGTGCAGCGATAACTCCAAAAACAAAACTTCTTGTTCTCCCTTTTCCTAACAACCCTACCGGTGCGGTTATGAGAAGAGAACATCTTGAAGAAATTGCAGAAGTACTTCGCGGAACCGATATTATGGTTCTTTCTGATGAAATCTATGCGGAACTCACCTATGGCGGCGAACGCCATGTTTCCATCGCAGAAATCGACGGAATGAAAGAACGCACCATAATTGTTAACGGATTTTCCAAAGCATACGCCATGACCGGTTGGCGCCTTGGATATGTTGCAGGCCCTTCTCCAATTATTTCCCAGATGCTTAAAATCCACCAGTATGCTATCATGAGCTCCCCTACCACCAGCCAGTATGCCGCAACTGTTGCCATGAGTGACTGTGATAAAGAAGTTGAGGATATGAAGCAGCAGTATGATATGAGAAGACGCTATCTTGTTAAAGCATTCAACGACATGGGACTTGATTGCTTCACTCCGGAAGGCGCATTCTATGTTTTCCCCTGCATAAAATCCACCGGACTTTCTTCCGAAGAATTCTGTGAAAAGCTTCTTCACAGCAAAAAAGTTGCCGTTGTTCCCGGCGGAGCATTCGGTACTTCTGGCGAAGGATTTGTTCGTGTTTCTTATTCCTATTCTCTTGAGCACCTTATGGAAGCAGTTAAACGAATCGGCGAATTCCTTGAGGAACTTAAAAAATGAACAGCATCAGCATAAAAGCACCTGCAAAGCTGAATCTTTTTCTTGATATCACCGGAAGGCTTCCAAACGGATATCACGAAATCGCCTCCGTTATGCAGACTGTTGATCTTTTTGATTATGTAAAAATAAAAAAAGCCGATGAAATAACCGTCAGATGCAGTAAAAGCTCTCTCGACGGAAAATCAAACATTGCGTACAAAGCGGCTTCCCTCTTTTTTGAAGCTGCGAATATCGAATCCGGTGCGGATATCTATATAGATAAGCGTATTCCTTCCAAAGCAGGCATGGCCGGCGGAAGTGCTGATGCAGCTGCTGTTCTCTATGGACTTAACCGCATTTTTGATGAGCCTTTTTCTATGGAAGAACTCTGTACAATCGGCGCGAAATGCGGAGCAGATGTTCCTTTTTCCATCATAGGCGGAACTATGCTTGCAGAAGGAATCGGCGAAAAGCTCTCTTCTGTTTCTGCTCTTCCGGATTGTTGGTTTGTAATAGTTAAACCGAATTTTGGAATGAGCACCCCGGAAAGCTACAAATATTACGATGAGCACGGTCTTTCCGCTCTTGAGCATCCCGATAAAGACAAATTTATCGAAAATTTTGATAAAAGTGATCTTTTCGCAATAGCTTCCGGTATGTACAACGTTCTCGAGCACACCGTTAAAAATCCTTTAATCGGCGAAATAAAATCCGTGCTCAAAAGCCTTGGCGCTATGGGTTCCATGATGACGGGAAGCGGAACAGCTGTTTTTGGTATGTTTGATTCCATTGAAAAAGCTGTTTTGGCAATGAACTCCGTTCCGGAAGAATTCGGTTCTGTATATCTTGCAAGACCCACAAACTACGGTGTAAGCCTTGATAAAAGCGCTGCTGTTTATGATAAATTTGAGGAGCTTGGTATAAATTACGAAAGGGTCGATCACCCTACGGTTTATACCATGGATGAAATGGATGCTCTTGGAATTTTCAATAAAGGCGTTGTCGGAAAAAATCTCTTTCTCCGTGATAATAAAGGAAAACGCCATTTTCTTGTTTTCGTTTTCGGAACAAAGCATGCCGATCTTGAAGCCATTCAAAATGAACTTGGCATTAAACATGTAAGTTTTGGTTCTGCGGAAAGACTTGATAAGTATCTTGGCTTAACAAAAGGTTCTGTATCCCCTCTTGGCGTAATAAACGATAAAACCGCTTCCGTTGAATTTATCATTGATAAAGAATTTGCGGATTACCCCTGTGTCGGTGTTCATCCTAACCAGAACACCTCAACTGTCTGGCTTTCTTTCGAGGATTTGATGAAAGTTATCAAAGAAAACGGAAACAAAATTGATTTTATCAAAATATAACTGAATAAACCCAAAATTTTCCGCCAATGCTTTTGGTATCAACAAAGCAAAGGCGGATTTTTTTATGAGTTTTTACAGATATAACGCATACCGTAAAGGAAAAAGCATGAAGGGCATAGAAGCAATTTTGCTCGTCGGAATAATTCTTACATTTTTAACCTCTATGATAAACAGAACCGTTGCCGCAAGTTCGGAAGTTCGTTCGGAAACATTGAGGCTTCATATAATTGCAAATTCAGACAGCGAAGAAGATCAGGCTTTAAAACTTAAAATTCGCGACGCCGTTCTTGAATCTACCGGAGAACTATTTGCAGATGTTTCCGGAAAAACAGAGGCTATTGCCGCTGCGGAATATTCTTCCGACGATATAAAATCAATAGCAGAAACCGTCATCGCTGAAGAAGGTTTTGAATATCCCGTTCAGGTTGAACTTACAAAAATGTGGTTTGAAACAAGAACATATGACGGATTCACCCTTCCCGCAGGGGATTATGACGCAGTAAGAATCATCATCGGCGCAGGAGAAGGTAAAAACTGGTGGTGCGTTATGTATCCGGCATTATGCGTTTCGGGAGCAGAAGAAAGTATCGAAAAATACGGCAAAAATTCAAAATTTATAACCGGTTCCGGATATGAAATCCGATTTAAGATTCTTGAATGGATAGAGGCTATAAAACAGCTTTCAGCCAAATAGTGCAATTTTTATAAACCGTTAACTGCAAATCTTTATTTGTGTTAACGGTTTTGTCATTTTAAATAAAGATTTTGCTCCTGCATTTTGACAGAAATGTGATAATTTTTTAATATTTTTTGTCCAAAATTTGAATATTCTATTGACTTAATATGTATTTATTTTATATAATAAGGTGTTGATATACAACAGTGGGCAAAATGCCCAAATAAGAATCACAAACAGGAGTGAACAAAGCTTATGGAAAATCTTCTCTATGCTGTTCCCGTAATCGGTATTGTTTCTCTTGTTGTAGCTCTCGTACTTAAAAGCTGGATCGGCAAACAGGACGAAGGCAACAACAGAATGAAAGAAATCGCCGGTTACATCCGTGAGGGTGCAATGGCATTCCTCGGTCGCGAGTACAAAATGGTTGCTGCTTTTGCAGTAGCTCTCCTCATCATCATCGGTGTATTCATCGGTATCCCTGCTGCAATCGCATGCCTCTTCGGTGCTGCATTCTCTGTTCTTGCAGGTTATATCGGTATGAAAACCGCAACCGACGCAAACGTTCGTACCACCAACGCTGCAAGCCAGGGCGGTATGCCTGCTGCACTTAAAATCGCTTTCCGCGGCGGTGCAGTTATGGGTCTTTGCGTTGTAGGCCTTGGCCTTCTCGGTGTTAGCGTTGTTTTCATCATCTGCAACCTTGATAGCGGCATTTTTGCTAACATCACCCTTGCAGACTGCGCAACCATCATCACCGGTTTCTCCCTTGGTGCTTCCTTCGTAGCACTCTTCGGTCGTGTTGGCGGCGGTATCTATACCAAAGCAGCAGACGTTGGTGCAGACCTTGTTGGTAAAGTTGAAGCAGGTATTCCTGAAGACGACCCCAGAAACCCCGCAGTTATCGCTGATAACGTTGGTGACAACGTTGGTGACGTTGCAGGTATGGGTTCCGACCTTTTCGAATCCTATGTTGGTTCCATCGTTTCTGCAATCACCCTTGCAATTGCAATTCCTACCATCAGCAGCGGTCTTCTTGGTGAAGTTGCTCTCGATCCCGTAACCGGATCCCTCTTCCCTCTCTTCCTTGCTGCAATCGGTATCATTGCTTCCATCATCGCTGTATTCTTCGTAAACGGCAAAACCAATAACCCCGCAAGCCAGCTTAACCTTGGCACTTACATCAGCTCCGCAATCGTTATCGTAGCATCCTTCTTCCTTAGCCAGGCATGCTTCGGAAACATCGGCGCTTTCGTTGCTGTTGTTATCGGTCTTGTTGTTGGCGTAGCAATCGGTAAAATCACCGAGTTCTACACCTCCGGCGACTTCAAACCCGTAAAAGAAATTGCACAGCAGTGCGAAACCGGTTCCGCAACCTGCATCATCAGCGGTTTTGCAACTGGTCTTACCTCCACTGTTTTCCCGCTTCTCCTCATTGCAGTCGCAATCCTTGGCGCTTACTATGCATTCGGCCTTTATGGTATCGCAATCGCAGCAGTAGGTATGCTTTCCACCACCGGTATCGTTATCGCAGTTGACGCTTATGGTCCTATCTCCGACAACGCTGGCGGTATCGCAGAAATGAGCGAACTTCCTGAAAGCGTTCGTGAAATCACCGATACCCTCGACTCCGTTGGTAACACCACCGCAGCAGTTGGTAAAGGCTTCGCAGTTGGTTCTGCAGCTCTTACTGCTCTTGCTCTCTTCGTATCTTATTCCCAGATTGCAAACCTCGACAAAATCGACCTCCTTACTCCTACCGTAGTAGCTGGTCTCCTTATCGGCGGTATGCTTCCTATGCTCTTCTCCGCTCTTACCATGAACTCTGTTGGTAAAGCAGCAAACCAGATGATCGAAGAAGTTCGTAAACAGTTCCGTGAATTCCCCGGCATCATGGAAGGAACCCAGAAACCTGACTATGCAAGATGCGTTGACATCTCCACCGGTGCAGCTCTTAAAGAAATGCTCCTTCCTGGCGCTCTTGCAGTTGTTTGCCCCATCGCTGTTGGTCTTATCCTTGGACCGGAAGCACTCGGCGGCCTTCTTGCTGGTTCTCTCGTAGTTGGCGTTCTTATGGCAATCACCATGTCCAACGCTGGCGGTGCTTGGGATAACGCAAAGAAATACATCGAAACCGGTCATAACGGCGGCAAAGGTTCTGAACCTCACAAAGCTGCTGTTGTTGGCGATACCGTTGGTGACCCCTTCAAAGATACCTCCGGTCCTTCCCTCAACATCCTCATCAAACTCATGACCGTTGTTGCTGTTGTATTCCTTCCCCTTTTCCTTAAATAATTTAGCAAAATAAAAAAGCTCCGCTTCGGCGGAGATTTTTTTGTTGCCAAAAATCTGCTTGTTTTTTTGTGTGATATGCCAATCAGATTTTGGTTTGTTTTGTTAGG
>JAFYOZ010000148.1 GCA_017547705.1 Oscillospiraceae bacterium | reverse complement strand
GTTTATGAAATCAAAATCTTTTCCAAGAGGGCCTTCGCCTTCTTTTTTTCCGCCAATTGCCACAGAAGCGGCAACCGCAACATCTGAATCTATGATAATGGTCTGTTTTCCGATTTTATGTGCCAAAAAATCACCTCGTTTTTTGCGTTTTGGTATTATACGGGCGGATAATATCCGCCCCTACGGTTTCAACTTTCAATTATAAAGAATCCCTCCACCGCTTCGCGGTCCCCCTCCCTTTAGGCAAGGGAGGCTTTCCCTCCGGGAATCCTTTTTTCGGGCGGATAATATCCGCATTTACGGTTTGGTATTAACCTCCTCGGAGGAGGGAAGACTTTTATTACAGTTTGGTGCTTATCCAATAAATGATTCCGTAGGCGACGCTGGCAAGAGTGCCATAGACGATAACCGGGCCGGCTATGGTAAAAATCTTTACTCCAAGGCCGAGCACGAACCCCTCGCTTTTATATTCCATCGCCGGGGCAACAACGGCATTTGCAAATCCGGTTATTGGAACAAGGGTTCCGCCGCCGCCGATTTTTGCAATTTTATCATATACTCCAAACCCGGTCAGCACCGCAGAAATGGCAATAAGGGTCATCGAGCACGCTGTTGATGCCATAGGCGTGCTCAAACCGCGGCTTAAATAAAAATTGAGCACCGCTTGGCCAATGGCACAAATTGCGCCGCCAACGGCAAATGCGCAAAGGGTGTTTTTGATGCTTTTTGTTTTTGGAGCGGCTTTTTCGCCCATTTTTTTATAATCCTTTGGAGAGATGGACATTTTCTCACTTCCTTTTTTTCGCTTGGGATTATTGTTCGTTTTTTTGGAAAGAATATTCCCGATAAAATTTTTAAGGTGGTTTTCTTTTTTTGAAAAAGTTTTTTCTTCTTTCGATAACCGGTTTTTTCTCCGGAATGCTGAACGGGCTTTTTGGAAGCGGCGGGGGAATCGTTGCTGTTCCGCTTTTATCAAAAACCGGACTCTCACAAAAAGAGGCGCAGGCCACGGCGCTTTTTATGATGCTCTGTCTTTCGATAATTTCTGCGGCGCTTTATCTTCAAAAAGAGCAGATGGATTTTTCTTTGGCATTGGTTTTTCTCCCTTTCGGAATAGCCGGCGCTGTTTTTGGTGCGATGTTTTTTCGGAAGATAAATCCCTTTTTGCTTAGAAAAATCTTCGGCGGATTTGTTCTCTTTTCCGCCGGAAGAATGCTTTGGGGGATTTTATCGGAATGGATTTAATGGATTGGTTTATCGGATTTTTAGCCGGTGCCGCCGGAGGAATGGGTATTGGCGGCGGCGGAATTTTGCTTCTTTATCTTACGGCTTTTTCCGGAATCGAACAGCTTTCTGCACAGGGGATTAACCTTGTTTTCTTTCTTGGAACGGCTCCTGCGGCGATTTTCTGGCATATCAAAAATCGGTTTATAAAATGGAAAAATGCATACATTTCCCTTGTTTTTGGAATACCCGGAGTATTTTTTGGATTTTATATTGCAAATTGTATTGATAAAACCATGTTAAGGCTCTGTTTTGCACTGCTTTTGCTGTATATAGGCTTGAGGGGGTTTTTGAAAAAAGAGGGTTAATAAACTGGCGGATAATACCCGACGCTATGGTTCATGTAAACACCTCCTCAAGGAGAAGGCTTAAAAAGAATCCCTCCACCGCTTCGTGGTCCCCCTCCCTTTAGGCAAGGGAGGCTTACCCTCCGGGAAGGCATTAAAATTAGTCGGGCAATAAAGCTATACAGAAAACCGTTGCCGGCCTGAACGGCGACGGTCGAGATTCGAAATATCCGTTTTTCCGGTGGAGGGTTTTGTCCCCTAAAAAGGGGACAGCAGTTGCGGGAACAACGCAGGGGTGTAAAAGGCGTTTCTTTGGCGGGTACCGCCGTTTCTTTGCGCCAGTCAAAGAAATGGGGGT
>JAFYOZ010000147.1 GCA_017547705.1 Oscillospiraceae bacterium | reverse complement strand
CTTTTCTGATTTCTCTGTCGGGATTTCCGAAATAGCTCTGGATACCATAAAGGTTAAGGGTTTTTCCGTCAAACTCGATATTTGCGGTTGCCATAAGTTTCTGATATTCGGTGGTAAGCATGGATTCTTCCTGAAGATAAGGGATAAGTTCCGGTTTAAAAGAATCAAGCTCTCTGCGGATTTTTGTAAGATATTCTGGACCGAAATCCGCATCTATTTCTGCAGTAAAAGGACATTCCGCAATGGCCTTGGAAAATTCGGTAAAAGTTGCCTGTGCAACAGGAAGACGCTGATGGAGGAATGCCATTTCGTCCTCATAGAATTTATCGGTGGTATTGAGAGTGTTGCGGATATGTGCAACAACGATCATTGTATGCATATCTTCGCCGGATTTATCGGATTCAAGAATAACCTCTTTTACCTCATCATAGCTTTTTGCTGCGCGGATTCTTGCGGTATATTCCTTACAGTTTTCTTCCGCTTTATCAATATCAGGGCGGACATATTCAATTTTATCAAAAGAAAAATTTTCCATAAAACCCATTCCTTTCAGGTTCAAAAATTTACAAGGCTATAATAGCAACTTTCGTGCTTTAAGTCAATGAAAGTCAAAAATATCAACATATTAAAGGAAAAACAGTGTTACAAAGTATATTTTTAAAAAATTTGGAAATATTTATAAAAGTATATTGCAATTCCTACAAAAAAGGTATAATATAAAATCCGGAACCGAAAGGTTAATAATATTAAGGAGGAAAACAGTTTGGAAAAACGTTTTGTCTATGTGGATAATGCCGCAACGACTCCCATCTCCAAAGAAGTTCTCGATACGATGATGCCCTGGCTTACCGAAGGCTATGGCAACGCTTCCAGCATATATTCCAAAGGCCGCGAGGCTGGTTGGGCACTCAAAAAAGCTCATGAGGATGTGGCAGCCGTAATCGGCGCCGAACCTAACGAAGTTTATTTTACTTCCTGCGGTTCAGAATCCGATAACTGGGCGCTTAAAGGCGCCATGCAGACCCTTTCTAAAAAGGGCAAAAAACATATAATCACCTCTGTTTTTGAACACCATGCAATTCTTCATACCTGCAAGGCACTCGAAAAACAGGGATACGAAGTAACTTATCTTCCGGTTTATGAAAACGGAATTGTAAAACCCGAGGACGTTGAAGCAGCAATAAGACCCGATACCGGTCTTGTTACCATCATGTTCGCAAACAACGAAATCGGAACCGTTCAGCCCATCGCTGAAATCGGAAAAATCTGCCGCGAGCATAAAATCTGGTTCCATACCGACGCTGTTCAGGCTATGGGCCATGTTAAAATCGACGTTAACGAACTTAATGTTGATATGCTCTCCCTTTCCGGACATAAGATCCACGCACAAAAAGGCGTCGGTATGCTTTATGTAAGAAAAGGCGTCGTTCTTCCCAATCTTATTGATGGCGGCGGCCAGGAACGCGGAAAACGTGCAGGAACCGAAAACGTTGCCGCAATTATGGGCTTTGCAAAAGCAATGCAGATTGCAAACGAAAATATTGAAGAACGCGGCGCAAAAGCAAAGGTTCTTCGCGATAAACTTATTGATAATATCCTTAAAATTGAAAAAACCCGTCTTAACGGCGACAGAGAAAACCGCCTTCCGGGTAACGTAAACATCTCCATCGAGGGTATCGAGGGTGAAAGCCTTCTTCTTAGCCTTGATATGTACGGAATCTGCGCAAGTTCCGGTTCTGCATGCACCTCCGGTTCTCTCGATCCGAGCCATGTTCTTCTTTCTCTCGGTCTTGTTCATGAAGTTGCACATGGTTCTCTCCGTATCAGCCTTTCCGATGACAACACCGAAGAGGATGTTGATTATATCCTCGAGGTTCTTCCCGGAATCGTTGAAAGACTTCGTGCCATGAGCCCTCTTTGGGAAGCCATGATGAAAGGCGAAGACAAAAAAGTTAAAATGATGAGATAAAACAGCCTTCCCCTTGAGGGGAAGGTGGATTTTTCGGCGTTGCCGAAAAAGACGGATGAGGTGTAGCCGCAAAGCGGCGTTATATAAATCCATAAAAAACAAAAACCTTTCTGCATAAAACCGGAGGAAATACAAATGTTATATTCTGAAAAAGTATTCGACCATTTTTCCAATCCCCGCAACGTTGGTGAAATCGAAGATGCAAACGGCATCGGCGAAGTTGGCAACGCAAAATGCGGCGATATCATGAAAATGTATCTTAAAATCGAAAACGGCATCATCGCTGACGTAAAATTCAAAACTTTCGGCTGCGGCGCAGCAATCGCAACCAGCTCCATGGCAACCGAAATGATCAAAGGAAAATCCATCGACGATGCTCTTAAACTCACCAACAAAGCTGTTGTTGAAGCTCTCGACGGTCTTCCTGCAGTAAAAATCCATTGCTCCGTTCTTGCTGAACAGGCAGTAAAATCCGCTCTTTCCGATTATTATACCCGCCTTGGAATCGATCCTCTTCCCATCGTCGGTCCTATCGGAGCAGTTGAGTGCGAAGAATAAAAAATTAATAACGAAGGAGATTGTTTTATGAAATTTTACAAATGTGAAACATGCGACAAAATTCTCATCAACCTTGGCGAACAGAACGGCACCACCGGTAAGACCGAAATCATTCCCGGCTCTGTTGATGCCGCACAGGAAAAACACGTCCCCTTTGTTGAAATTTTGGGAAACACCGTTTCCGTAAAAATCGGCGAAGTAACCCATCCGATGCTTCCCGAACACCATATCGAATGGATCGTTCTTGAAACCAAAAAAGGCTTCCAGATAAAATATCTTGAAGCCGGCGACGCTCCGGAAGCAAAATTCATCCTTGTTGATGACGAACCCGTTGCAGCATATGAATACTGCAACCTCCACGGACTTTGGAAAAAAGAACTTTAATTGAAAATCATAAAAAACAGAGGCACTTCAAAATGAAGTGCCTCTGTTTTTTTAGTCTTCCCTTGGGGAAGGTGGATTTTTCGTCTTTGATGAAAAAGACGGATGAGGGATTTGAAAAGGCCCCCTTGCCTAAAGGGGGCTGTCTGCGAAG